>CAYYZI010000561.1:0-2068 GCA_964475675.1 uncultured Geminicoccaceae bacterium | reverse complement strand
TATATCGAGGCGGTGCGCTGCCTCGCCCTTTCCCACCGCCGCATCCTGTTCCGCCATCTCCTTCCCAACTGCCTGCCGCCGGTGATCGTGGTGGCCACCGTGCAGGTGGGCAACGCGATCGCCCTCGAGGCCACCCTCTCCTTTCTCGGCGTCGGCGTGCCGATCACCGAGCCTTCGCTGGGGCTGCTGATTGCCAACGGCTACGAGTATCTGCTGTCCGGACAGTACTGGATCAGCTTCTTTCCCGGGGTGGCGCTGCTGCTGATCATCGTCTGCATCAATCTGGTCGGTGATCAGCTGCGGGACGTGCTCAATCCGAGGCTGCAGCGATGACCGAACCGGTCCTGGAAATCCGCGATCTCCGAACCTGGTTCTTCACCCGGGCGGGAACCGTGCGGGCGGTCGACGGGGTGGATCTCGAGATCGCCCCCGGGGAGGTGCTGGGGCTGGTGGGCGAGAGCGGCTCGGGCAAGTCGATCACCGGCTTTTCCATTCTCGGCCTGATCGATCCGCCCGGGCGCATCACCGGCGGCTCGATCCGCTTTCGCGGCGAGGAGCTGGTGGGAGCACCGGAGGAGCGGCTGCGGCGCCTGCGCGGCGCCCATGTGGCGATGATCTTCCAGGATCCGATGATGACCCTCAACCCGGTGCTCAGGATCGACACCCAGATGGTCGAGGCGGTGCTGGCCCATCGCCGGATGCCGCGCGAGGAGGCCCGTGCGCTGTGCGCCGAGGCGCTGCGCCGGGTCGGCATCCCCGCCCCCGAGGAGCGGCTCAAGGCCTATCCCCACCAGCTTTCGGGCGGCATGCGCCAGCGGGTGGCGATCGCCATCGCCCTGCTCCACGATCCCGAGCTGATCATCGCCGACGAGCCGACCACCGCCCTCGATGTCACCATCCAGGCCCAGATCCTCTATGAAGTGCAGAAGCTCTGCGGCGAGACCGGCACCGCGCTCTTGTGGATCACCCATGATCTGGCGGTGGTGGCCGGCATCGCCGATCGCATCGCGGTGATGTATGCCGGCGAGATCGTCGAGCAGGGCCCGGCCGCCGAGGTCATCGCCAGACCGCTGCATCCCTACACCCTGGCGCTTCTCGAAAGCGTTCCCAGCCACAATCGCCGCGGCCAGCCGCTGCGCCAGATCCCGGGTATGGCCCCGTCGCCGCTCGAGCTTCCCGAGGGCTGCCGGTTCCGGCCGCGCTGCTCGCGGGCCGATCAACGCTGCTACCGGCCGCCGCCGGTGGTCACCCCCGAGACCGGCCGCCAGGTGCGCTGCATCGCCCCCTGCAACCAGCCGGCAGGGGCGGAGTCGACACATAGGTGAGCGGCGGCGCTCCGTACGCCCGTCGCGGAGCACGGGCGGCGGGTTCGCGGGCGGCTTGCGGCGTGTGACGGATCACAAGGGCGGGGCCGTCCGCCGGGTACGCGCTCCATACGCCCGCAGGAAGGTGTCGACCGCGCGCCTCACGTGCTCCTGCACATCCGCGCCGCGACGGGGAACATCGATGCCCAGCAGCGCGCGCATGTGGACGTAGCCGCTGGTCAGGCTGAAGAACTGCTCGGCGGCGCGAACCGGATCGGCGATGTCGAAATAGCCGGCGGCGGCCTCTCGCGAAAGGTAGTCGGCGAGACTGCCGATCGCCCGTTTCGGTCCGTTCTCGTAGAAGGCGCGTGCCAGTTCCGGAAAGCGCGGCGCCTCGGCGACCACTACCCGGTAGAGAGCCAGCGCCGCCGGGTCCATCAGGAGATCCATGAAGCCGTTGGCGGTCGCCAGCAACGTCGCTTCGAGGCCGTTGGGACGCATTTCCGGGGTCAGCAAGGGAGCCATCAGTTGCCGGCATCGGGCTTCGATGATCGCCCCGAAAAGCGCTTCCTTGCCTCGGAAATGCTTGTAGACCGTGGCCTTGGACACTCCGGCCCGCTTCGCGATCAGATCCATCGAGGCGGCGCCGAAGCCGAGCTCGAGGAACATCTCGGTCGCCGCCGCCAGGATCGCCTTCCGCTTCGCCATGCTGCGCGGCATCCGGCGCTCGTCGCGAGCCCTTCCCATCGGCGCCCTCTTGCGTT
>CAYYZI010000560.1:0-2087 GCA_964475675.1 uncultured Geminicoccaceae bacterium | reverse complement strand
AGTTTCGCGGCCTGCGGCTCCCGGGAGCGGTCGGTCCGCGCGAACTCGGCGAGCTCCGCACTCAGCTCCTCCAGCTCCTTGCCACCGGCCATCATGTTCAGGAGCTGCTCGCGGGTGATCTCGTCCTTGCGGAAAGTGCCCAGAGTCTTGCCACGATTCAAGACCGTAAACGCATCTCCCACCGCCCAGGCGTGATGGACGTTGTGGGTGATGAAGATGACCCCGAGATTGCGCGCCCGCGCCTGGGCAACATAGCGCAGCACAACGGATGCCTGCTTGACGCCGAGGGCCGAGGTGGGCTCGTCGAGGATCAGCACCTTGGCTCCGAAATAGACGGCACGGGCGATCGCGACACATTGTCGCTCACCACCCGAAAGTGTGCCCACCGCCTGGGTCGGATCGCGCACATCGATGCCGATCTTGCCCATCTCCTCCCTGGCGATGGCATTGGCCCGCTTCATGTCGAGGCGCTCGAACAGCCCCTTGCCGCGGGTCACCGCCCGCTCCCGCCCCATGAAGAAGTTGCGGGTGATGCTCATCAACGGGATCATCGCCAGATCCTGATAGACGGTGGCGATGCCCCGGTCGAGCGCATCCCGCGGGCTCTCGAAGACGATGGGCTCGCCTTCCAGCAGGATCTGCCCCTCGGTCGGCTTGTGGACGCCGGAAAGGGTCTTGATCAGGGTCGACTTGCCGGCGCCGTTGTCGCCCAGGAGGCAGTGCACTTCGCCCGGCCAGACCGTCATCGACACGCCGGAAAGCGCGATCACCGTGCCGAAATGCTTGGAGACGTTCTGCACATCGATCAGAGGAGTGTCCGCCATCACCGGCCCTCCGTCGCCTTGCGCCGCACATAGTTGTTGAACAGCACGGCGATCAGCATCATCACTCCGAGGAACACCTTGAACCAGTCGGTGTTCACCCCGGTGTAGAAGATGCCCATCTGGACCGTGCCGAAAATGAGCGCGCCGAAGGTGGCGCCGACCGCCGAGCCGTAGCCTCCGGTCAGCAGACAGCCGCCGATCACGGCGGCGATGATCGCCTCGAATTCCTTGAGCTGTCCCCGGAGCACATCGGCCGAGCCCACCGACAGCGTCTGCACCAGGGCGAAGATGGTGGCGGCCACGGCGGTGAACATGAACAGCCCGATCTTCACCCGGGCCACCGGCACGCCGACATTGCGCGCGGCGTTGGCATCGCCGCCGCAGGCGAAGATCCAGTTGCCGACCCGGGTCCGCAGCAGCACCCAGGTGGCGATCACGGTGATGATCACCCACCAGATGATGGACATGGAGATGCCCGCGGCCAGGGGCACGCCGTCGGGCCGGGTGGCGATCAGCCCGAGATCGCCGAGCCATTGCATCAGCCCGAACCCGACCTTGCCGGCGAACAGGGCCGCCAGCCAGTCGTTCTCGACCAGCGGCCTGAGACCGGGGATCTGGGTGCGGCCGGTGATCAGCCGGGTGAGGCCGATGGTCAGCCCGCGCAGGATGAAGAGGCCACCGAGGGTGACGATGAAGGAGGGCAGACCCGTCCGCACGACGATGGTGCCATTGATCCAGCCGATGCCCAGCGCCACCGCGAAGGCCAGTACGATGGTCAGCCACAAGGGCCAGCCCCATTCCACCGCCGGGATGGCGATGACGATGCCGGCGAAACCGATCATCGACCCTACCGAGAGGTCGAACTCGCCGCCGATCATCAGCATCGCCGCGGCCACCGCGATGATGCCGAGCTGGGCTGAGACCTCCAGGAAGTTGAGGACGCCCATGGCCGAAAAGAGGCCGGTCCCGCGCGCCACGATGGCGAAGAAGATGAGCACCAGAATGGCGCCGCCGACGGCGCCCAGTTCGGGCCGCCCCATCAGCCTGCGCATCATCGATGTCTGCTTGACGCGCTCGTCAGGCTGCCCGACCGCTGTGGTGGCCATTGTCGAACCTCCCCGCTGCCGACGAAGACTGTCCGGTTCGCTTCCCCGCGGCGGTGACCCGGCGCCGCCCGCCGGCGGCACCGGGACCGTTCATCCGCGACTCAGCGAATGCCCTGCTTGCTGAGCTCGATCACCTGGGCGGCATTGTCCGGGGTGA
>CAYYZI010000559.1:0-2089 GCA_964475675.1 uncultured Geminicoccaceae bacterium | reverse complement strand
AGCCCCGGCGCCAGCTCAGATAGAGCGACCAGGCCATGAACAGGGAGGTCAGCATCAGCCCGGGCAGGATGCCGGCCAGGAACAGCCGGCCGATCGAGGTCTCGGTGGCGATGCCGTAGACGATCATGGTGATGCTGGGCGGGATCAGGATGCCGAGCGTGCCGCCGGCGGCGATGGCCCCGGTGGCCAGCTCGTCGGGCACGCCGCGGCTGCGCATCTCGGGAATGCCCATCTTGCCGATCGCCGCGCAGGTCGCCGGCGAGGAACCGGAGAGGGCGGCGAAGATGCCGCAGGCGCCGATGTTGGCGATGATCAGCCCGCCCGGCAGCCGCCACAGCCAGCGATCGAGGGCGGCATAGAGATCGCGCCCGGCGGGAGATCCCGCCACCGCCGCCCCCATCAGGATGAACATGGGAATCGAGACCAGCGAGAATTCGGCGATCCCGGCGAAGAAGGTCTCGGCCAGCAGGGACAGGGAATTGGAGCCCTCGAAGGCCACCAGAAAGCCGATCGAGACGAGGCCCAGGCCGAAGGCGATGGGCACCCCCGCCCCGAGCACGAGGATGGTGGCGACCCCCACCAGAATGCCGATCTCGAGCGGGCTCACAGGGCGCTGGCCCCGATCTTGCCGAAGGGCTCGGCGCGACCGCTCACGAGCATTCCCAGATCGGCGGCGAGCTGGAGCACCAGCAGAAAGGCGCCGATCGGCAGTGGCAGCACCGGGATCCAGAGCGGCAGCGCCCACACCGTATCGGTGGTCCAGCCCTCCACCCAGGTTTCCTGCCAGTAGAGGGCGGCCTGCCAAAGGAGGGCGAGGCAAAACAGCAGGGTCAGCAGATTGGCCAGCACGGCCAGGAGGAAGCGGCCCCTGCGGTGCAGATAATGCGGCACCAGATCGACCATCACATGGCCCTTGAGGGCCAGCACATAGGGGCTGCCGAGAAAGGTGGTGGCGACCACCGCATAGGTCACGAACTCGGTCTGCCAGACGGTCGAGGCGCCGAGCACGTAGCGCATGAACACCATCTGACAGACCACCAGCACCGCCGCCGCCAGGAGGCCGGCGGCGAACAGCCCCGCCGCCAGCGAGATCCCGCGCACCAGACGCGCAAAAGCCTCCATGCCGAACATCCCGGACTGGTGGTCGTCCCGCGACCGGTGGAAGAGAGCGGCCGGCCCGCCCGGCGATGCAGGCCGGCCGCCGGGCTGCGTGCTACTCGACGGACAGGGCCAGCTCGATCAGCCGGGCGCCGCCCTCGACATTCTCGCTGAACTTCTTGTAGGCGCTCTTCTTGGCCACATCGAGCCAGGCATCGAACTCCTCGCGGCTCATCTCGATGACCTCGACGCCGGCCTTGGTGAACACGTCGATCATCTTCTGATCGAGCTTCCTGGCCTCCTCGAAGAAGAAGTCCTCGGCCTTCTGGCCGGCCGCGATGAAGGCCTGGCGCTGGGCGTCATCGAGCTTGTTCCAGGTCTTCTTGGACATCAGGATCGGCTCGTACATGAACCACAGCGCGTTCTCGCCGGGCGCGGTGAGGCATTTGACCACCTCGTAGAGGCGGTAGGAGACGAAGCTGCCGGAGCTGGTGTTGGCGGCATCGAGCACGCCGGTCTGCATGGCGGTGTAGATCTCGGAGCTGGGCATCGAGGCGATGGAGGCGCCGGCCGCCGCCAGCATTTCCTCGAACATCGGCCCGGCGGCCCGCATCACCAGGCCCTTGACCGAATCCGGCCCGCGGATGCAGCCCTTCTTGGAGCCGAAGGCGCCGGCCAGCCATGCGTCGGAGATCACCACCACCCCGGCATCGTCGATGATCTTCTTGATCTCGGCCATGAAGGGCGAATCGTTGAGGCGCCGCGCCCGCTCGTGATTGCGCACCAAGCCCGGCATCAGGGTGGCGCTGAACTGGGGATGGCGGCCCGAGGCGTAGTCCAGCGGGAAGGCCGAGATGTCGAGCTGGCCCTTGACCATCGCCGCCCACTGTTCCTTGGGCTTGTAGAGGGACTTGGCCGGATAGACCTTGATCTCGATGCCGACATTGGCGGCCTCGACCTCGCGCTTGATGATCTGCACCATTTCGTCGCG
>CAYYZI010000558.1:0-2095 GCA_964475675.1 uncultured Geminicoccaceae bacterium | reverse complement strand
AGACCGACACCCCCCGCGGCACCAGTACCAGGCTGATCGCCAGCCCTTCGGGAATGTTGTGGGCGGCGATGGCGGCGGAGATGAACAGGCCGAGCCCTTCGCCGCCGCCGAAGGAAACACCGACGCCGATCCCTTCGGTGAAGGAGTGGAGCGTCATCACCCCGACGATCAGCAGCGCCTTCCTGGCATCGGCGCCGCGCAGCGCGCCCAGCTCGAAGTCCGGCCGGTGATGCACCAGCCGATGGCCGAAGCGCATCAGCAGCCAGCCCAGCAGCATGCCGACAGCGACCCGCCACTGGCTCTCCTGGGCACCTTCGATGATCAGGGTCAGGCTGGCGGCGATCATCAGCCCGGCGGCGAAGGCGTTGAACAGGCCGAGCCAGCGCCGGCTCATGCGCGGCACGAAGAGAAACGGCAGTGCGCCCAGCCCGGTGGCCAGGGCGGTCATCGAAGCGGCGACGAAGACGATCGCGAGATGGGCCCAGTCCACGCGGCCGCCTCGTCAGGCCGGAGCGGGGACGGCGAAGCGGGCTGGGCCGGGTGTCACGGCACCAGCACCTGGCGTCCGCGGACCCGCCCGGCAGCGAGATCCTCGAGCGCCGCATTGGCTTCCTCGAGCGGACGCCGGGTCACCGGAATGGGCGGCACCTTGCCCTCCTGCGCGAGCCGCACCACGGTGCGCAGATCGTCGAGGGTCCCCACATAGGAGCCACGCAGGGTGAGTGCGCGCAGCGGCAACCAGGGCATCGGCAGCTCGAGACGACCGCCATAGAGACCGACCACCACCAGCGTGCCCCCCTTGGTCACCAGACAGGAGAGGCCGAAACGCGCGGTTTCCGGCCGGCCGACGAAATCGATCGCCCCCCAGACACCGCCCGCGGACCACTCGCGCACCGCCCGGACCGCATCGGCATCGGCCGGGTCGAACACCGCTGCGGCACCCGCGGCCAGCGCAGCCTCCCGCTTTTCGGGATCGATATCGGCTACCACCACCGGCCCCGGGACGCGACAGCGGGCGAGCGCCAACGCGTTCATCCCCACACCGCCGACACCGATCAGCAGCAGCGCCTGGTCGTCCCGGCGGATCCCGGCCTTGTCCAACGCCGCCCAGGCGGTCACCCCGGAACAGGCGTAGGTGCAGGCGAGTTCCCGCGGAATCCCGTCGAAGGCCACCAGATAGCGGGGATGCGGCACCACTACGTGATCGCCGTAGCCGCCATGCTTCACGGTACCCACGAAGCGCGGGCGGGTACAGAGGTTCTCCTCGCCGCGCAGGCAGACCGCGCATTCGCCGCAGCCGATCCAGGGAAAGACGATGTATTCCCTGCCGACCTCCACGCCCCGACCGACCGCCTCCGGCCCCAGTGCCACCACTTTGCCGACCACCTCGTGACCCATCGTGAACGGCAGGGTGACACCGCGTTCCTCGATGCGGATCTGCTCGCCCTCGCCGAGATCGAAATAGCCCTGATGGATGTGCAGGTCGGAATGGCAGACGCCACAGGCGGTCACCCGTACCAGCACCTCGCTGCCCTGCGGCTCCGGTGTCGGATATTCGCGCATCTCCAAGGGCTTTCCCCAAGCGACGATCTGGCAACGACGCATGATGTTCTCCTCCCGAGCGAGCGCGGCCACTCTAGCGATGCCCGCCGCGGTTGGGGAGAGGGTGCCAGCCCCTGCCGAATGCGGTAGAGTCGCGCGAAACGGGGAGGGTTGCCGTGCGTTTCCTGATCGGATTGCTGGGCATCTGGCTGGTCGGCTTCGAGCCCGCCATGCACGATCCGACACCGCCCGATCGCCTCGAGGGCATCGAGCGCTCGGTCGCCGGCAAGCTGCTGGTGGCCAGCGAGGAGCTGGGCGATCCCAATTTCGCGCGCACCGTGGTCTTGGTGGTGCTGCACGACGAGAAGGGGGCGCTGGGGCTGGTGGTCAACCGCGACTATGGCCGCGTGCCGGCCGGCGAACTGCTTGAGCGGCTCGGGCTGCCGAGCGAAGGAGCAGAGGGCGAAATCGCGCTGGCCTATGGCGGGCCGGTCGACCCTGGCACGGGCTTCGTCGTCCACACTCCCGATTATCGCCTCGAGGACACGGTGAT
>CAYYZI010000557.1:0-2110 GCA_964475675.1 uncultured Geminicoccaceae bacterium | reverse complement strand
GGGGGGGGGGGGGTGTGAGGCTGTCGCGCCGCAACCCAACGGGAATCGTGAGATGGAGCGCTGTGTGCTCGACCTCGAGGTTCGCGCACCGGTGCTACCGGCGGAGCCGCGCCTGGGCGCCTACGGCGTCGATGTTCCGGTCGCCCGCGCTTTCGGCCACACCCCCTATCTTCCCGGTTCGCATCTCCAGGGCAAACTGCGCGAGGCCGTGGAGACCCTGCGGAAAGTGGACGGTTCACTGCTCTCACCGGAGGAGCTGTTCGGCGAAGGCGAGGCGGCGGACCCGGCCAAAATCGGCACGGGCCGTGGCCGGCTGCATATCGGCGATCTGCGGGCGCTGACGCCGGGAGATGAAGACGCGACCGCCGTCCGCATCGAAATCGACGACCGTACGGGTGCCGCCGGAGAGGGCATGCTGCTGGTGGTCGAGAGCCCGTGGAAACCGGGCGGGACGGTCGTGTTCCGGGGTCAGGCGGTGCTGCTCGGCGACCGCGTCGACGAAGCCGAAAAGGCACTGGATGCGGCCTTGGGCTGGATCTCGCAGCTCGGTGGCGAGCGCACCATCGGGTACGGGCGCCTGTGCGGTCGAAAGGTCTGCGAAGCGCCGGCCGTCCCGTCTCAGCAAACCGCCGACCTGCCCGATCCCGAGGCCGAGCGTTTCCGGCTCGTGCTCCGGTTTCTGGAACCCTTCTGCGTCGCCGAACCCCGCCTCGCCCACAACGTCTACGAGACGAGGACGGAACTTTCGGGCGGCGTCATCAAGGGCGCGCTCGCCCGCATGGCGGGACTCGAAAACAGGCGTGCCGTACTGGACCACTTTCCTGAGATCCGCGTCACCCACCTCGTTCCGGTGCCGCTCGAGGCGGAGAAGGGGCGCGAACCACTGCCGCTCCCGAGTGGCCGGCCGGCTTGCCCGCTCGCCCCGTCGCCGCCGGTCCATCCGCCCCGTTCCCTGGTGTGGACGGGCGACCGGCTCGCCGACGTGGCACTCGCCGAAGACGTGCCCCTTGCGAACGGCAGGGCTCCCGCATTCATGCCCGACTTCAAGCGGCCGGCATGGCACGCGGTAGCCCAATGCTTCGGTTCGTTCGAGATACCGAAGCAGCTTCGCGTGCGGACCGCGATCGACCGGCGTCTGCGGGCGGCGGCGCCCGAACAGCTCTACGCCTACCGCCTCATCATGCCGGATCTGCACCTGTGGGCGGGCGAGCTCGATCTCTCGGCCCTGAAGCCGGGTGAACGCAAGACGTGGCTCGCGGCCTTTTTCGATCTCACGCGCGGGCTCCTGTGCGGCATCGGCAAGACCCACGCCACGGCGCAGCTTTTCCTCCAGCCCTTCGAGGCGGTGAAGGAAGACTTCGAAGGCTTCGAGCGCAAGGGCCTGAAGCATCACGTGGTGGTGTTGCAGAGCCCCTCCCTCCTGCTCGCTCCCGAAGATGTCGGTATTCATGGGCAGGTGAAATGCGGCGAAGATCCGAGGGACCGCCTGCGCCGCGCCTACGGCGAGACCTTCCGCCAACTCTCCGGGGGGAGCCTCGAGCTTCGTCGCCTCTTCGCCAGCCAGAAGCTCGAGGGCGGCGCCTATCATCTCGCCCGGTTCATGAAGGGCGGGTGTTACCGCGAATGGGTACTCACGGAGCCCGGCAGCACATTCGTCTTCACCGAGGCCGATGGAGCGAGGGCGCGAGACACGCTGAAGCGATGGCGGCACAAAGGGCTCGACATCGCAAAACGCGTCCGTGCGGCATACGCGCTCAACGAGGATGAACCCGACCATACGCTCTGGGAGCACTGTCCGTACCTGCCGCAGAACGGTTACGGGATGGTGGCGGTCGATCTGCGGCTGCACGAGGAACTCGAGCTGGTCGATCGGGAGGGGGCGTCATGAGCCTTTCTTCACCCAACCGGATCCAGCTCGAGGGAATTCTGCGACTCGAAACTCCGCTGCGGCTGCGCAGCGGCGAATCGGAGCCACACGAGTTCCCGGCGAGAGGCGACCGCGACGCCGAAACGGTTCAGAAGCTGCTCGTTGCTCGTGATGCAGACAGGAGACCTTACATCCCGGGCTCCAGCCTCAAGGGCGTGCTGCGCCACTGGCTCGAACGTCGGC
>CAYYZI010000556.1:0-2119 GCA_964475675.1 uncultured Geminicoccaceae bacterium | reverse complement strand
ATCGAAGCCGGCCGCCATGACCAGTCACGTGCGGGACGCGCGCCGTCGGAGGGGTGGCCACGGGGTGCGCGTCCCGCCCGACAGGGTCAATAGAGGAACTTCCAGTCGCCACCCTGAACCTCGAGCATTTTGAATGCTTCCGGGCCCAGGCCCAGATGGTCTTCGGGGCTCATGTTGAAGATGCCGTCCACTCCGATGAAGTTCCGGGTCTGCTCCAGCGCGTCGCGGACCTTGGCGGGATCGGCGGTACCCGCCCGCTTGATGGCCTCGACCAGCAGGAACAGTGCGTCGTAGGCATGACCGCCGAAGGTCGAGACATCCTCGCCATAGGCCTCGGTGTAGGCCTTGATGTAGGCCAGCGCGACCGGGCGCTGCGGGTCGTCCTCGGGAAGCTGCTCGGCCACCACCAGGGCGGCACAGGGCAGGCGCACGCCTTCGGCGGCCTCGCCCGCGCCCTCGATGAAGCGCTTCGAGCAGGAACCGTGATTGTGGTAGAGGCGCCCCTCGAGGCCGAGCTGGGCATAGTTCTTGGTGACGATGGTGGAGGCGGCGCCGAAGCCGCAGAACAGCACCGCCTGGACACCGGCATTGCGGATCTTGGTGAGCTGCGGCGTCATGTCGGTGTCACCCTTGCCGTACTGTTCGGCCGCCTTGATCGTCAGGCCGTAGCCGTCGGCCAGCTCCCGGGCGTTCTTCAGACAGCTCTTGTCGAAACCGCCCGAGCCGCCGATCAGGCCGATCTCGCGGACCCCTTCCTTGCGCATGTCGGTGTAGACCTTTTCCACCGCCATGCGATCGGTGTGCGGGGTCTTGAACACCCATTTCTTGACCGGGTCGATGATCACCGAGGCACCGCCCAGGGAGATGAACGGGCGCTCGGCCTTCTCGACCAGCTTGATCACCGCCATGGTCTCGCCGGTCGTGCTGCCGCCGACGATGGCATCGACCTTGTCCTGCTGCAGCAGCCGTTTGACGTAGGTCACGGCGTTCTTGGCGCTGGTCCCGGTGTCGTAGATTACCAGCTCCAGCGGGCGACCGAGCACGCCGCCCTCGGCATTGATCTTCTCGACATAGAGTTCGAGGGTCTTCTTTTCGGGATCGCCGAGAAAGGCGGCGGGTCCCGTCACCGCCAGGAACGAGCCGATCTTGATCGGCTCGGCTGCCTGCCCTGCACCCGCGAGCCCGAGGAGCAACGCGCCCGCCAGCACCGAAAACGCCTTGCGAGGTCTATCGTTCACCGACCTGCCTCCCTTGTTTGCCGCCAGTCGGCCCGCCGGCTCCAGCCAGCAGGCAGGGCAACCGATAGCACCGCCGCACGGCTCGAGGCAAACACCGGAGTGACGGAAAGAGCGGGGTTCAGGCGGCGTGTTCCATGCGTCGCTCCGCCCGGGGCGCGGCCCTGCGCGTGTAGCGCCAGACGGTGGCCGGCGGAATGTTGCGGACGACGTAGGCCGCCAGCCGCGCCCGCAGACCGAAGGGACGGGTGGGGATGGGCGGAACCGGGGAGTAGCTGTACTGGACGAGGGCGCCATCGCCGCCCATCGCCTTGAAGCTTTCCTCGACGATGGCCCGCTTGAATTCGGGCGGCATGTTGAGCATCGGCAGCCCGGACACGACGTTGCCGACGTCGGTGATCCCCTGACGCTCGAGGATCTCGTTGAGGCGCGTGGCATCGCCCTGCACCACGCGGGCCCCCTTCAGCTCCTCCTTGAGGAACTGGTAGAGCTCGCCGTCGAGCTCGATGACCAGGAGCTGCTCGGGCGGAATGCCGGCCTCGATGAGGCCCTTGGAGATGGCCCCGGTGCCGCCGCCGAGCTCGACCACGACCTGTCCCGGCTGCCAGTCGATGGCTCTGGCAATCGCCCGGGCGAGGGCGCGCGACGAGGGAATGATCGAACCCATCGCTCGCGGGGATCGCAGCCACTGCCGGAAGAAGAGCCCCCCTTCCTTGAGTGCCTTGCTACTGTCCATAAGCCGCTCCTCCGACCGCCGCACCTCGACTGCCTGCCGTGCGGCGGCTTGTAGCCCAAAGATGAATATCGCGCAACCACCCGCAGACCGAAGCGGCGCGGGTTCTTCAACCTTGCCTGCATTGCAACAAGCGGCCGGCATGATAGGC
>CAYYZI010000555.1:0-2130 GCA_964475675.1 uncultured Geminicoccaceae bacterium | reverse complement strand
GTCGAATCCCGCAGGAAGCCGCGGACGATTTTCCGGGCGGTCGATCTCCGGCTCGGCGCGACCGCAGCCGAGACACAGCACATAGCCGTTCCCCCCGGGGCCGGCTGTGTGATGCAGGATCTTCCCACCACATGCGATCCGCACGGCCCCGAGCGCCGGGTCCGGCAAGGAGACGGTCTGGCCGCCGCGAGCCGTGACCCACGGTTCGCTCGGGGGCACGTACTGCGCCATTTCATACCGACCATCGGGTTCCGCGTCCGAAGCGAAACCTGAAGGACGCAGAAGTTCGAAACGCCGATCGACGGAGCCGCCGCAGTCAGGGCATTCGCCCGGCGCCACCGCATCGAGTCCGAAGGCCAGACAGTGGTCGCAGCGCCACGCCTGCCGCAGGTCTTCGACTTCGGTCGCCTCGTGCGGCTGCTGCCAAGCGAGGGCGACACCGTTCGAGCGGTAGACGAGGCCGTCCACCACGACATCCGCGCCGGGCGCGTATTCGCGGACCGCGATATCGAGCGACCGGTTCGGCTGCCAGTGGTCATCGAAGCGCTCATGGGGTCGGCGATCGTCCCTGACGCGGAACCAGGGCGAGGAGAAACCCACGACATGGGTGGGGAAACCATAGGCTGGCGTGAAGCCGCGGCTGGCCAGCTCCTTGAGGACGAACTCGGACACCAGCCGCTTCAGGCGCATTTCCAGCCCTCGGCGTGCCGGCCCGTCGTCCCCGACCAGCCTGCTCGCGGCAACGATGCCTTCCCACTCTCGCCGCCACTGCGCTGCAACAGCGGCGAAGGCCTCCGCGGTGGCCGCGGCAAGATCGGGGTGCGTCGCAAGGGCGGTTCCGGCAGCGAGCTCTCGCGCCGCCGCGTGGGTTTCCGCCGAGAAGCCGTCGCGCTGGTGAAGCGCCGCGATGAAGTCGGCCGCCGGCGAGCTCTCTCGGTAGGTGGCATCGAGCCTTTCCGGCCCGCCGAAGAAATCGCCGGCGTGCAGTTTGAAGACGCTCCGGTCAGGAAGCATCCGCTGCAGGAACACGCCGAGATAGAACGCGTGGATGTGACGGGCGACGATGACAGGACTGTCGAGCCTGACCGAAAGCGCGGATACCGCCTCGGCGAGCAACGATGCCGGACGTTCGAACACTGACCGATCGTAGAGCTTGTCTTGGCAGAAGGTGAAAGCCAAGGCACGTGCTTCACCCCGCCGTCCCGCTCGTCCGACGCGCTGACGGTAGTTGGCGGGGGACGGCGGGACATTGGTATTGACGACGAGGCCGACACCGCCGATGTCGACGCCCATTTCCATGGTCGTCGAACAGCACAAAACGTTGAGCTTGCCCTTGGCGAACAGCTCCTCATAGCGCTCGAGATCGGCGCGGGGGATCTGTGCAGAGTGTTCGGCAACTCGGAAGAACGGCTCGAAAACGGCGGCCCTGTCGTGGAGATCCGTCCAGACACCGAGCTGCCTAGCGTCGGTGACCTCCGGGGCATCGACCAGCCATTTTCGCACTTCGACGCGATCGTTCTCCGAGAGACCTGTGCTGCTCGCCTTGGCCAGACGAGGGATCTGGGTTTTCTCGGCACCCTTTTCCTCGAAATAAGGGCTGAAACCGAGTGGCGCGTAGCTCAAGATCCTGCGTGTCAGCGGACATAGCCACACCTCGTGGCAGGGCACGAAAGCAAGTTGCTCGAAGTCCAGGACCCATTCGGCTGGCGCACGTTCGCGGATTACTCGGCTCCCCCGCAATGCGGTCCAGGCGTCCCGGAGTAGAACCTCGATGCGATCCCTTTCAGCACCGTTGTCCCTACTAACGTTCAGCAGCCTGGAGGCAAAACGAACGATACGCGACCGCTCTCCCCCGGCAGCGCTGGGCCAGACGCGACCGGCCCGAGAGCTCGGCCGATCGCACCCTGGCGGCACGAGAAAATTGGACGCACCGATACGCTGCGGGCTTGCCCAGTGCATCACTCTCTTGTCGAACGAGGCCGCCAGATGTTGACGCAGAACGAAGTCGATACACAGCCGCAGAAAGTCGACCCAGTCATTCCTGCCTCGACCTTCGGACGCCAGACAATCGGGTAACCGCGTGTTCCGTTCGAGTTCGGTGGCCCGTAACGCGGCCATTCCCAAGGTCTC
>CAYYZI010000554.1:0-2131 GCA_964475675.1 uncultured Geminicoccaceae bacterium | reverse complement strand
GCCGCCAGGGCCGAGCGGCGGGGCAGCAGCTCCATATAGGCCGGCGGCAGGAAGGCGGAAAGCGCATGCCAGTCACGGCCGACGAGAAGGCGCGAAAGCCGCTCGAGGGCCGCCTCCACGGTCATCAGCCGGGGCCGGGGAACGCGTACCACCTCGCCGCCGCCACGGGTGGCGAGGCGAGCATAGGCCTGCAGGAGCTGGGCCAGGGTCGCCGCCACTTCGCCCTCCCGACGTACCGGCAGGGTCGCCGGCATGCCTCTGGGAAAGCGGTCGATGCCGAGGCGCGGCCGCCGTGCCAGCCGTTCCGCCGCCCGCCGGATGGCGTCGAGCACCCGCAGCCGCTCGGCGAGCTCGCGGGCGATGGCGTCGGCATCCGGCTCGTCGCGCTCCTCGGGCGGCAGCAGGAGCTGGCTCTTGAGGTAGAGGAGCCAGGCGGCGATCACCAGATACTCGGCCGCCAGCCGCAGCTCCATCGCCCGCGCCTGCCGCAGATAGGCCAGATACTGATCGGCCAGGGCCAGAATGGAGATGGCGGCCAGATCGACCTTCTGGGCGCGGGCCAGATCCAGCAGCAGCTCCAGCGGGCCGCTGAAGCCCTCGAGCTCGACGACGAACCCGCCCTCGCCGCCGCCGCCGTTCAGCCGACGTTCCATCCGGTCACCACCAGCACGATGTCGTAGAGGGTGCCGATCATCGGCATCAGCACCCAGGCGAGCGGATTGAGGTAATAGCCGAACTCGCGGGCGATCATGGGGATGACGAAGATCACCAGGATCAGCAGCAGCAGCCCGTAGCGCTCGATGCGGGCGAAGGACTGGGCGAGCGGCAGCGGCAGGATGCCGGTCAGCACCCGTCCCCCGTCGAGCGGCGGGATGGGCAGCATGTTGAAGGCCGCCAGCACGATGTTGACCAGCACCGCGTTTCGCAGGTTCTCGACCACCCATTCGACGATCGACAGGGGCAGCCAGCCGGCGCCGTGCATGGCCAGAGCAGCGGCCACCGCCAGCAGCATGTTGATGCCGGGCCCGGCCAGCGCCACCCAGATCATGTCCCGCTTGGGATGGCGGAGGCGATGGAAGGCCACCGGCACCGGCTTGGCCCAGCCGAAGATGAATGGTGCTCCGAACACCAGCAGCAGGCCGGGCAGGATCAGGGTGCCGAAGGGATCGATATGGGCGATCGGGTTGAAGGTCACCCGCCCCATCCGGCGTGCGGTGTCGTCGCCCAGCTTTTCCGCCATCCAGCCATGGGCGGCCTCGTGGAAGGTGATGGCGATGATCACCGGCAGGAACCAGACCGAAAGGGTCCGTCCCAGCTCCATCAGATCAGGCATCGGCGGCGGCCAGGAGTGCTTCGAGCTCGCGCCCGGCGCCCGCCGCGACTGCGGCATCGGCAGCCGGCGGCAGGGCGGCGAGAATGGCGTCGATGCGTCCGAGCAGATCGTCCCCGGCGGCTGGCAGGGCTTCCAGCAGACGGGCGTTGGCGGCGAGATCGCCGGGGCAGTAGAGGGCAATGTCGCAGCCCGCCGCGAGGGCGCGCCGTGCCCGGCTAAGCGGGTCTCCGGAAAGGGCGTTCATGGCCAGATCGTCACTCAGAAGAATCCCCGCAAAACCGATCCGCTCCCGGATGATGCCCCCGATTACCGTCTGCGACAGGGTCGCCGGATGCTCGGCATCGATGGCCGTGAACACCACATGCGCGGTCATCGCCAAGGGTGCGGAGCGGCAGCGGCGGAACGGCAGGAAGTCGCTTCGCTCGAGCTCCGCCAGCGGCGCCTCGATATAGGGCAGCGCATGGTGGCTGTCGACGCGTGCCCGCCCATGTCCGGGCAGATGCTTGATGACCGGTGCCACGCCGGCCGCCTGCAGGGCTGCACAGAAGCGGGCACCGAGTTCGCCGACGAGCGCGGGATCGCCGCCGAAGCTGCGATCGCCGATGGCCGCGGTGGTCTCCGGAAAGGACAGATCGAGCACCGGTGCGCAATCGATGTCGATACCCAGCGGCGCCAGCTCGCCGGCCAGTGCCCGGGCCAGCAGCACCACCGCCCGTTCGGCGAGAGCGGGATCACGCTCCGCCAAGGCCCCGATGCGCGCCGCCGGCGGCAGCGCCTGCCAGTGCGGTGGGCGCAGGC
>CAYYZI010000553.1:0-2141 GCA_964475675.1 uncultured Geminicoccaceae bacterium | reverse complement strand
GCCTTTTCGCTCATTGATCTGCTCGAGGGGCGGGTCCCGCGCGAGACCATCGCCGGGCGCATCCTGCTGGTCGGCGCCACCGCCAGCGGTGTCGGCGACAGCTTCGCCACCGCCTTCGACGAGGCCCTGCCGGGGGTCGAGCTGCTGGCGACCGCGATCGACAATCTGCTCCGGGGCGACCCGCTGCGGCGGCTGCCGCTGCTCGATCTGGCCACCATCCTCGCCGCCATCTTCGCGCTCCTGCTGCTGACCGCCGTCCGCCGGCCGCTGGCCCTGCTAACGGCCTCGATCGCGGTGGTGACCCTGTGGCTGGCCGTCACCCAGGCCGCTTTCCAGAGCGCCGGTCTGTGGCTGGAGATGACCCGGCCGGCACTGGTTCTGCTCGCCGGCATGCTGTGGATCGGTGCACTCCGCCTCGGTGGCGAGCATCGCGGCCGGCGCAGCGCGGAGAGCCGGAGCGCCGAGCTCGCCCGCTACGTGACGCCGCTCGCCGCGTTCACCGCCGGTCACGGGCGCAGCCGCGAAGATCCCGGTGAGGCGGCGCAGGCGGTGGTGATGTTCGTCGATCTGCGCGATTTCACCGGCCTCGCCGAAAAGCTCGGCCCATCCGCCACCGCCCGGCTGCTGTCGCCCTTCCACGCCCTCGTCGAGGGCGCCATCGGGCGGCATGGCGGGATCGTCGACAAGTTCATGGGCGACGGGGCGATGGCCCTGTTCGGTCTCGACGGCGTGCCGCCGGGCAGGGCCGCCGCAGCCGCCCTCGCCGCCGCCTTCGCCATGGTCGAGGCCCATGCGGGCTGGGCGCGGCAACTCCGCGGCCGGGACATCGCGGCGCCGCGGCTGGGCATCGGCATCCATCTCGGACCGGTGGTTCTCGACGAGACCGCCGGCTCCCACATCCACGTCATCGTCACCGGCGATACCGTCAACGCCGCCAGCCGTCTCGAGGGTCTGGCCCGCGATCTGGCGATGACCCTGGTCGTCTCCGATGCGGTTCTCGAAGCCGCCCGGGCAGCGGGCATGGGAGACGCGCTCGAGAGGTTCGCGCCTCTGCCCGTGCAGCGACTGCGCGGTCGCCGCCAGCCGATCGATGCCTGGGCCTGGCGGGACGGCGGAGACTGAACCCGCGGGGGGCGCTCAGGCGCGCTCGAAATAGCGGGTGCGTTCCCAGTCGGTGACCACCTGATCGAACACCGAGATCTCCCAGCGCGCGGCGTGGAGATAGTGGTCGACCACCAGATCTCCCAGCGCCTCGCGCAGCGCCTTCGAGCCGTCGAGCAGGTCGGCCGCCTCGCGCAGGGTCCTGGGCAGGGCCGACACCTCGCCCGAGTGGTAGGCATCGCCGGTGTATTCGGGGCCGGGATCGAGGCGGTTGTCGATGCCGTACAGACCGGCCGCCAGCATCGCCGCGAAGGCCAGATAGGGGTTCACATCGGCACCCGGCATGCGGCATTCGACCCGGGTCGAGGCGCCGTGGCCGACGATGCGGAAGCCGGCGGTGCGGTTGTCGCGGCTCCAGACGATGTTGGTGGGAGCGAAGGAGCCGGCCTGGAAACGCTTGTAGGAGTTGATGTAGGGCGCCAGGAACAGGGTGTATTCGCGGGCCAGAGCCAGCTGGCCGGCGAGAAAGTGGCGGAAGGTGTCGTTCTCGTGACCGCTCTCGTCGACGAAGGCGGGCCGGCCCTCGGCGGTCCACAGGCTGGCATGGATGTGGCAGGAATTGCCCGCCAGATCCTGGCGCCACTTGGCCATGAAGGTGACCGCCTTGCCCTGCAGATGGGCGATCTCCTTGACCCCGTTCTTGTAGACCACATGGCGGTCGGCCATCTCCAGGGCCTCGGCATAGGACAGGTTGAGCTCCTCCTGGCCGGGGCCCCATTCGCCCTTCGAGAACTCGACCGGAATGCCGGCGGCGTCCATGCCGTTGCGGATCGCGCGCATCAGCGGTTCGCGCTTGGTGGTCTCGAACACGTGGTAGTCCTCGATGTACCAGCCGGCGGTCCGCAGATCGCGATAGTCCTTGTCGCGGCAGCTTCGGAAATCCTCGTCGAAGACGTAGAATTCGAGCTCGGAGGCCATCTTGGCGGTCAAGCCGCGCTCGGCGAGACCGGCGAGCTTCTTTCTCAGGAGGGCCGCGGGGG
>CAYYZI010000552.1:0-2143 GCA_964475675.1 uncultured Geminicoccaceae bacterium | reverse complement strand
CGCCAGTTCCTCCGCCCGCTGAGAGCCCAGCAGGACCCGCTCCCCGTTCCGCAGTCTCTGGTACCAGTATTTACCGAGGGTCCGGACACCCGCAGCGTCGAGCTCACGTTTCAGTGCCTCGATGCTCTCGCGAACCTTGCCCTTCTCGTCCTCGTCTCCGGCGATCCGGTTCGACTTGAAGCCGCGACGCTGGGCGAGGTGGAAGAGCGCGCGGCCGAGCTCGTAGGGCGGGAGCGGCTTGTCGAGTGCCCGGGCGCGCAGCTCGTAAGGATCGAGATGTTCGAGCTGCTTGCGCTCGGAAGGATCTGCCGGCATCAGTCCGAGCCGGACGAGCTCCGCCATCACCCTCCGTTTGCGCTGCAGGCGGCGATCGCGCTGGCGGCGGGCCTGGCGAGCTTCCCTTCGCGCCTTTCCGAGTGGGTCTTCCGTCTTGGGCTCGCGGGAACTCGAATAGATGCGGACGCCCGCATCGACGAGTCGTTCGGGATTTCCTTGTTCGTCGAGGGCGAACAGTGCCCAGCCGATGGAATTGGTGCCGATGTCGATAGCGAGGCGGTGCGAAGAAGGCATGGTCGATCCTGAACGAGGTGGAGGTTGACGGAAGAATGCCGAAACCATAGAAGTGAACGTGCTTTGGGGTCCAGACGTTAACAAGTGCACGGCCTTCGGGCCGTGGCGCACAAGATGGGAAGCCGCGCTTCGGCGCGGCTTCCGCGCGTCCGGGCGGGGGCGCGGCCCGCTTGAAGCGGTCGGGAGCCGTACCCAAATCCGCGGAGAATGCCGATCCGGTCAGGCAGCAGCGGAGCTTCGTCGATGCAGGACACCCTCCAGCCCTTCGAGGCGGAAGTCGGCCGCGTACTCGATATCGTCGTCAACTCGCTCTATCGCGAACGCGAGATCTTCCTGCGCGAGCTGGTCTCCAACGCCTCCGACGCCTGCGACCGGCTGCGCTACGCATCCCTCAGCGAGCCCGAGCTTCTGGGTGAGGAGCCCGAGCTGCGCATCCACATCCTGATCGATCGCGCCAAGAA
Organism: uncultured Geminicoccaceae bacterium; assembly: GCA_964475675.1. GTDB lineage: Bacteria > Pseudomonadota > Alphaproteobacteria > Geminicoccales > Geminicoccaceae > JALSRW01. The sequence goes on along the minus strand of CAYYZI010000552.1, from coordinate 1,112 downwards.
CCTGCTGACCGTGCGCGACAACGGCATCGGCATGGACCGCGAGGATCTGGTCGCCAATCTGGGGACCATCGCCCGCTCCGGCACCGCCCGCTTCCTGGAGCAGATGCGCGGCGAGCCGGAGCAGGATCTCAACCTGATCGGCCAGTTCGGGGTGGGCTTCTATGCCGCCTTCATGGTCGCCGACCGGGTGGTGGTGCTGTCCAGGAAGGCGGGCGAGGAGCGGGGCTGGATCTGGGCCTCCGACGGCCGCACCGGCTACACCGTCGAGGAGGCCGAGCGGCTGCCGCCCCGGGGCACCGCCGTCACCCTCCATCTCAAGGAGGACGCGCGGGAATTCCTCGATGCCGATCGCATCGAGGGGATCGTGCGGCGCTATTCCGACCACATCACCTTCCCGATCCTGCTCGAGGTCCGCCCCAGGCCCGGCGACACCAGAACCAAGGCGCAGGAGCCGCACCAGATCAACACCGCCAGCGCGCTCTGGACCCGGCCCAGAAGCGAGATCACCGAGGAGCAGTACCGGGAATTCTACCATCATGTGGCGCATGCCTTCGACGATCCCTGGCTGCGGGTCCATTTCACCGCCGAAGGCATGCTCTCCTACACCGCCCTGCTGTTCGTCCCCAGCCTGCGCCCCTTCGACATCCTCGATCCGCGCCGGCGCCACGGGGTCAAGCTCTATGTGCGGCGGGTGTTCATCACCGATGCGCTGGAGACCCTGCTGCCGCGCTATCTGCGCTTCGTCTCGGGGGTGGTGGACAGCGAGGATCTGCAGCTCAACGTCAGCCGCGAGACCCTGCAGAACAACGCCGTCGTCGCCCGCATGCGCAAGGCGCTGGTGCGCCGCCTGCTCGATGCCCTGGCCGCCGCGGCGAAGGCGGAGGCGCCGGCCGCGGAAAAGGAGCAGGGCGAAACCGGCGAGGGCGCGGCGAAGCGGCGGTCCTGGCTCGACTGGTGGAAGGATTTCGGCCCGGTGGTCAAGGAGGGGCTGATCGAGGATGCCGAGAACCGCGAGCGGATCCTGGAGATGGCCCGCTTCCGGACCACCGCCGATGTCGTGTTGCAAGGGTTACAAAAATTTCCGTAACCGTAACTGCCGCTGCTGTACCAAT
>CAYYZI010000551.1:0-2144 GCA_964475675.1 uncultured Geminicoccaceae bacterium | reverse complement strand
ACCAGCACCCGCCACGGATCCGGCGACCCGCCGTCGGTCGCGCGCCAGGGCAGCGACCGTCCGGCGGTGCGATACCAGGCCAGAAGCCGCGCCTTGAGTGCCGCGCAGGCCTCGTGCGAGACAGGGGCATGGAGAGACTGCACCAGCGACGCCCCTTCGACTATACTTTGCGAACGGATCCGGGAGCCACGATGGCAAGGTCAGCGCGCAGGACGATAGCCGAAACTCCCCCGTCGCGGGAAGCGCGGCGCGGGGGCGTGCGCGGCATCGCCGCCCTGGTCCTGCCGCTGCTGACCCCCGCCGCCCGCCGCCGCGGCTTCGCCGAGGCCAGCATCCTCGGCGCCTGGCAGCAGGTGGTCGGCAGCGGTTTCGCCGAGCGCTGCCAGCCGGTGCGCATCGACTATCCGCGCGGCGGCCGTCGCGGCGGTACCCTGCTGCTGCGGGCGAGTGGCGGTGCCGCCCTCGAGCTCCAGCACGCCGCTCCCCAGCTCATCGAGCGCATCAACACCCATTTCGGTTTTCCGGCGGTGGCCCGGATCCGCTTTCTCCACGCCCCGGTCCGGGCCCGCCCCAAGCGCCCCACGCCACCTCCCCGCATCCTCACCGAGGCGGCGCGGGAGGCGGTATCGCGGGCCACCGCGGGGATCGCCGATCCCGGCCTGCGGGAGGCGCTGCAGGCCCTCGGCGAGGCGGTCCAGTGCGAGCGGGCGGGCAGGGAGCAGCCATGAGCGGAACCCCGCCCGCCGCCGGCCGGTGGCGCCCGGCAACCCTTCTGCTGCTGCTGGCGGCGCTGGCCGCCTGCAGCGGCCCCAAGCAGCCCAGCCGCATCCAGCGCCAGGCCCTGGCCAATGCTCGCCAGGCCGCCGCCTCCGACGATTTCCGGGCAGCCGCCGGCCGCTACCGCTCGCTGGCCGAAGCCGGGCTGCCGCGCGCGCAGCGCGAACTCGCCCGCCTCTACGAAAAGGGTCTGGGGGTCGCCCGGGATCCGGCCGAGGCGGTGCTGTGGTATCGCAGGGCGGCCGAAAACGGCGATGTGCCGGCGATGCGCTCGCTGGCCGGCATGCTGCTGGCGGGACAGGGGACGCCGCGCAACCCGGTGGCCGCGGCCGCCTGGTACCGGCTCGCCGCGGAAAGAGACGATGTCTCCGCCATGCATCGTCTCGGCCGGCTGCTGGTCGCGGGCGAGGAGGGGGTACCGGCCGATCCGGATGCCGGAATCGCGTTCCTCCGGCAGGCGGCCGAGCGCAGCTATCTGCCGGCTGAGCTCGCTCTGGCCGACGCCCTGGCGGCACGCGGCCGTGGGGACGATCGGCGGGAGGCGACCGGCTGGTACCAGCGGGCACGCACCGCCCTCGAGCGGGACGCGGAGCTCGGTGACGCCTGGGCCAGCGAGCAGCTCGGTCGGCTGTACCTTGCCGGCAATGGGGTGCCGAAGAGCGGGCGGCGGGCCGCGGCATATTTCGAGCAGGCCCTGAAACAGGGCCGCGAGAGCCTGCGCATCAGGCTGGCGAGGCTCTATCGCGACGGCGCGGACGATCTGTCGGCCGATCCCGAACGCGCCGTCCATCACTTCTCGGTGGCTGCCGACGGCGGCAACGCCAAGGCTGCCTACGAGCTCGGCCGGCTGTTTCTGGAGGGAGCGCCGGGCATGCCCCCGGACGGCCACAGTGCCGCCTACTATCTGCGGCTGGCCGCCGAACGCGGCGATGCCCGGGCCTTTCTGCGCCTCGGCGATCTGCTGGCCGATCCGGAGCTGCCGCCGACCGACCGCACCGCCGCCAGGCACTGGTATCTGCAGGCCGGGCTCGGCGGCAACGGCAAGGGATTCTTCCGGCTGGGACAGAGCGCCCAGGAGGAGGACAAGCCGGATCTCGCCCTGATGTGGTACCGGCTGGCGGCCGATGCCGGCTATGCCAGGGCCGAAGGCCGTGTGGCGCGGCTGCTGCGGCAGATGGACCGCGCCGAGGTCGAACGCTCGGCCATCGCACTGGCCCGCTTCCGCCAGCGCAATCGCATGGCACCGGCGGCCGGGCCACCCCCGGCGCCGGCCCTGCAAAGCTCCTCCGATCAGCCCTGAGGCAGGGCCTCGAACCAGTCGATGGCGCGCTCCAGCCACCCGTCCGGCAGGGTATGCCCGCCATCGT
>CAYYZI010000550.1:0-2149 GCA_964475675.1 uncultured Geminicoccaceae bacterium | reverse complement strand
CTGCAGACCGTGCGCGCCACCATGTCCGACGAGCTCAACAAGCTCTATGTCGATGCCGCCCGCGCCCGCGGCCTTCCGGAATGGAAGGTGATTCTCAAATATCCGGCGCGGCTGGCCATCAATCCAGTGGTCAGCACCATCGGCTTCGACGTCAACCGCATCTTCTCCGAGCTGCCGATCGTGGCCCTGGTGCTCAGCCTGCCCGAGCTCGGCGAGCTGCTGATCAAGAGCTTCCTCGATCTCGACATGTACGTGGCCGGCGCCATCCTGCTGATGCTCACCGCCATCATCGTCTTCATGAACTTCGTCTCCGACGTGGTGCTGGCCTTTCTCGACCCCCGCATCAAGCTGGAGGGCGGCTGATGGCGGCGGCAGGCGGACTGCCCGAGGGGCCGGGTCACAGCGCCGAGGAGCTGCGCTACTACACGGCCTCGCAATGGGAGCTGGTGTGGTGGCGCCTGCGCCGGCACCGGGCGGCGATGGTCGGCGCCTTTCTGCTGGCACTGTTCGCCCTGCTCGGCATCTTCGCCGATTTCGTCGCCCCCTACGGCGGCACCAGCCGCGATCGCGACTACATCTACGGGCCGCCGCAGATGCCGCGTTTCTGGGACGACAAGGGGTTTTCCTTCCGTCCCTTCGTCTACGCCCTGAAGACCGAGCGCGACCCGGTGACCCTCAGGAAGATCGCCAAGATCGACACCGATACCCGGCGCTACATCTACTTTTTCGTCGCGGGCGAGCCCTACCGGCTGTTCGGGCTCATTCCCGCCCGCACCCATCTGTTCGGCGTCGAGGAGGGGCGGATCCATCTGTTCGGGACCGACGATCTGGGACGCGACCTGTTTTCGCGGCTGATGTTCGCCACCGGGGTGTCGCTGTCGATCGGCGTGCTCGGCGTCCTGCTGGCCGAGGGGCTGGCGCTGGTGATCGGCGGCATCGCCGGCTATTTCGGCGGCTGGATCGATTACGCCATCCAGCGGCTGACCGAGGTGGTGCGGGTGATTCCGGTGATTCCGCTGTACATGGGGCTGGCAGCCGCCTTTCCCCGCGAATGGTCGAACATCCAGGTCTATTTCGCGATGACCATCATCCTCGGTCTGGTCGGCTGGCCGACCCTGGCCCGGCGTCTGCGCAGCCATCTCCTCGCCCAGCGCAACGAGGATTACGTGCTGGCCGCCCAGCTCTCGGGGGCGAGCTCGGCCTGGATCATCCGGAAACACATGCTGCCCTCCTTCACCAGCTACATCATCGTCGATGTGGTGATCAGCTTTCCCTATGTGATCCTGTCGGAGACCGCCCTCTCCTTCATCGGTCTCGGCCTGCGGCCGCCGACCATCAGCTGGGGCATTCTCCTCCAGGAAGCCCAGAATGTGCGGGCCATCGAGCAGGCGCCCTGGCTGTTCCTGCCGGCCCTGTTCGTGATCGTCGCGGTGCTCGCCTTCACCGTGCTCGGGGACGGGCTGCGCGACGCCGCCGATCCCTATGCGGTCAAGAAGAGCTGAGGAGCGCAGCGTGACGGCGAGCGAGCGCCCCCTGCTCGAGATCCGGGAACTCGGCGTGTCCTTCAACACCGACGAGGGCGTGGTGCGGGCGGTCGACGGCGTCTCCTTCACCGCCCGGCAGGGACGCACGCTGGGGATCGTCGGCGAAAGCGGCTCGGGCAAGAGCGTCGCCACCAAGGCGGTGATGCGCCTGCTGCCGGCCAATGCCCGCATCGACCCCGGCTCGGCCATCCTGCTGCGGCGCGACGACGGCGAGGTCGACATCGCCACCCTGCCCGCCAAGGGGCGCGAGGTGCGCAAGCTCCGGGGCGGTGATATCGGCATGATCTTCCAGGAGCCGATGGCCTCCTTCTCGCCGGTCTACACCATCGGCAACCAGATGATGGAAGCCATCCTCGAGCATCGCGACCATCTCGCCCGGCGCATCGGCGGCAATTTCGACCGCAAGACCGCACGCGAACATGCGATCCGGATGCTGGAGCGGGTCGGCATGTCCAATGCACGCCTGCGCATCGACCAGTATCCGCACGAACTCTCGGGCGGCATGCGCCAGCGGGCGATGATCGCCCTCGCCCTTTCCACCCACCCCTCGCTGCTGATCGCCGACGAGCCGACCACCGCCCTCGACGTCACCATCCAGGCCCAGA
>CAYYZI010000549.1:0-2155 GCA_964475675.1 uncultured Geminicoccaceae bacterium | reverse complement strand
GCAGCGGCGCCAGCCCGACCTTGGTGCCGTACCCCAACAGCAGGAACACGAAGGCGAGGCTCAGCAGCGACGGGTCGAAGGCGGCCGCCCCGGCGACCAGCCGCGTCCAGGTCAGGGCGACCAGCCCCTCGCCGAGTTCGCGCTCCGCCGCCAGATAGATCAGGATCGTCCCGAAGAAGGCGAGGCCGATGCCGACGCTGCCGAGAACGAAATACTTCCAGGCGGCCTCGATGGCCTCGGGCGTGCGGTAGATCCCCACCATCACCACCGTACTCAGGGTCGCGACCTCGATGCCGACCCACATCAGCCCCAGGTTGTTGCTGACCAGCGCGAGGTTCATCGCTCCCATCATCGCCTGGTACATGGCGTGATAAAAACGGAGGTAGGCGGGCGTCAGCCGGCCGGTCTCCAATTCGTGGCCGATGTAGGAGGCGCTGAACACGCTCGCCGTGAACCCGACGAAGGTGTTCAGGACCACCATGTAGATGTTGAAGTCGTCGATCAGCAGCAGTGTCCCCTGCAAGGGGGGCGTGAAAAGGAACGAGCAGGCCGCGATAAAAGCGATCAGCGAGGCGAGGGCGTTGAGCGCCGCGCTCGCCCGGTAGTTGGGCACCAGGGCAAGCACGACGACCGCCGCCGCCGGTGCGCCGAGAAGGCCGAGAAAGGCGGGCGAGATCATTCCCGTTCCCCCCTGAAGCGGTCGAGGGTGTCGACGTCGACCGTGTCAAAGCGCTCGCGGATGCGGAAGACGAACACGCCGAAGACGAAGAACGCGATCAGGACCGAAAACGCGACGCTGATCTCGACCACGAGCGGCATGCCCTTCGCGCCCGAGGCGGCGAGAATCAGCCCGTTCTCGAGCGACATGAAACCGATGATCTGACTGATGGCGTTGCGCCGCGTGATCATCGTCAGCAGGCCGAGAAGAATGACCGCGAGCGCAAAGGCGAGGTCCTCGCGGGTAAAGCCCGCCGCGCCCTCGGTCACGGAAAACACCACCATGACGGCAAGCACCGTGAGGCCGACGCCCAACAGCATCGTCATGCCGACGCCGACCACCTTCTCGATATCGCGATGGATACCGAGCTTGAGCACCATGCGGTGCAGCGCCCAGGGAATGATCCCCGCCTTCATGACCAGCGCAATTCCGGCGGTCACGTAAAGATGGGGCGCGTCCTGCATATACGCCTGCCAGGCGACGGCTGCGGCGAGCGCCAGGGCCTGCATGGTGAAGACCTTCAGCATTCCGAACATGCGGTCCTGGTAAAGCAGCATGAAGCTGATCACGAGGATCGCGCCGGCGAGGAAATGCGCCGTATCGAAACCGAGGTCCCGCATCACATGCTCCGCGAGACGAAGAGAAGGATCATGGCGAGCAGCCCGAGCACCAGGGCGCCGCCCAGGAACTCGGCGACCCTGAAGACCCGCATCTTGGCGATGCGGGTCTCGCCGACCGCGAGCAGCATGGCGCCCGCCAGAAGCTTCGCGAGATAGGCCGCGATGCCGAGGGCGTGGTCCCCCGGCGGGCCGTCGGCGGCGGCGATGCCGAAGGGCGCGAACAGGCAGCCGAACAGCGACAGGTAGAGAACCAGCTTGAGCGACGCGGCCATCTCGATCAGCGCCAGGTGGCGGCCGGAATATTCGAGCACCATCGCCTCATGCACCATGGTGAGCTCGAGATGGGTCGCCGGGTTGTCCACCGGGATGCGGGCGTTCTCGGCCAGCGAGACGATCACCAGCGCCACGAAGATCAGGCCCAGGGAGACCCGGAGCCCGACGGGCTCGGTCGCGAGATAGCTCGCGATCACCGTGAGCTGCGTGGTCTTGGCGAGCAGCGCGATGGTGAACACGATCATCAGCATCGCCGGTTCGGCGAGCGAGGCGATCATCATCTCGCGCGACGCGCCAAGGCCGCCGAAGCTCGTGCCCACGTCCATGCCGGCGAGCGCCAGGGCGAACCGCGCCGTGCCCAAAAGGGCGACGATGACCAGAAGATCGGCCGCCCAGTTGAACAAAAGCCCGGTGGCGAAGGTCGGCACCAGAGCGGCGGCCACCCAGACGGCCGCGAACACCACATAGGGCGCCGCGCGATAGACCCAGGAGGCGTTGTCCGCCATCAGCGCCTCCTTCCGCAACAGCCGCCAGAGATCGCGAT
>CAYYZI010000548.1:0-2168 GCA_964475675.1 uncultured Geminicoccaceae bacterium | reverse complement strand
AAACATATATGTATCGGTCAGGCATGAAGAACTTCTTAGGAAGTCAAAGGAAGTCAGCGAGCTTTCCCGCCCGCCACCTGCTCTCGGTGCCACTCCGGCATACCGGCTATGTGGTCGAGCCGCCGCCACCGGTCCCTGCGGAAAGACACGGTATCGTGGTCTCCGCCGGGGGTGGTGCCGTGGGCGCGCGGCTTCTGGAAACGGCGCTCGCCGCCCATCCTCTCTGCCGCCTCGCCGAAGGGCCCTGGCTGCTGGTCGCCGGCCGCCACGGGCAGGGCGAGACGCTGCGCCGCCGGGCGCCGCCCGGGGTGACGGTTCGCGGCCACGATCCCGATCTGCCCGCGCATCTTGCGGCGGCCCGGGTCTCGGTCTCCCAAGCTGGCTACAACACGGTGGCGGAGACCCTGGCCTGCGGCACGCCGATGGTGCTGGTGCCCTTCGCCGAGAGCGGTGAGGACGAACAGACCGTCCGCGCCCGCAGGCTGGCGGCGAAGGGCCTCGCCCGCACCCTCGACGCCCGCGATCTCACACCAGCGGCACTTGCCCGGGCGATCGACGAGGCGGCACGCACGCCGCCCGGCACCCGATCGCAAGTCGCCCTCGAGGGCGCCCGGCGCAGTGCCGAGCTGCTGTGCCGCCTGCTCGAGCAGGGAACCCTGCCATGCGACGGCTGATCTGGTGGCGCGACGATGATGCCGGACCCGACTGCCCGGAGCTCGAACGGCTGCTGGCGCTGGCCCGGCAGTTCGAGCTGCCGCTGGCCCTGGCGGTGGTACCCGCTTGGCTGGAGCAGGAGACTGTAGCACGGATCACCGACATCGCCGGCATTTCCGTTCTCCAGCACGGTTGGGCCCACGCCGACCATGCCGCGGCCGGCGAGAAGAAGATCGAACTCGGCGGCGCCCGCGACCGGAGCGCCCTCTTCGCCGATCTGCGATGTGGCCGCGATACCCTCGCGACCGCCTTCGCCACGCGTTTCCTGCCGGTCATGGTGCCGCCCTGGAACCGCATTGCTGCCGATGTCGAGAGTGCCCTTCCCGTCCTCGGCTATCGCGGCATCTCCACGTTCCGTGGACGCCGGGCAGCGGCCGTGCCCGGCCTTTCCCGGGTCGACACCCATCTCGATCTGGTGGACTGGCGGAAACGCCGCCATCTGACCGCGGACGAGGCCCTGCCCCTGCTCGAGCGGCTGCTGGCGGGCAAGGAAGACCGGCCGTTCGGCATTCTCACCCATCATCGGATCATGGACATGCGGGCCTTCGCCGAACTCGCGCGCCTCCTGGAGCGGCTTGCACGCCACCCGGATCTGCGCTGGTCTGGCGCGCAGGAACTGTTCGGGGAGACGAGTTGAACGCGCCGCTGCTCTCCATCCGCGACCTCCATGTCACCTTCCGTACCGACGAGGGCACGGTGGAAGCGGTGCGCGGCATCTCCTTCGATGTGCCGGCCGGGCGAACGGTGGCACTGGTAGGGGAGAGTGGCTCCGGCAAGACCGTGGTCTCCCAGGCGATCCTCGGCATCCTGCCGGACACCGCGACGACCCGTGGCGCCGGCATGATCTTCAACGATCCGCTGGCCGAGGAACCTCTCGACCTGCTGGCCTGCGAGGCGGACACGCCGATGCGCCGGCAGATCCGCGGCAATCGCATCGCCATCGTCTTCCAGGAACCGATGACTTCGCTTTCGCCGCTGCATACGATCGGCGATCAGGTGGGCGAGGCGCTGCGGGTCCACAAGCGGCTGCCGGCCGCCGAGGAACGGCAGCAGACCATCGAGATGCTGCGGCGGGTGGGCTTTCCCGATCCGGAACGGGCCTACCGGACCTATCCTTTCGAGCTGTCGGGCGGGCTCAGGCAGCGGGCGGTGATCGCCATGGCGCTGATCTGCCGTCCCGCGCTGCTGATCGCCGACGAGCCCACCACCGCTCTCGATGTCACGGTCCAGGCGCAGATCCTCAAGCTGCTCGAAGACCTGCAGGCCGAATTCGGCATGGCCATCCTGTTCATCACCCATGATCTCGGGGTGGTGGCCAACATCGCCGAGGAAATGGTGGTGATGTATCGCGGCCGGATCATGGAATCGGGCTGCTGCCGCGAACTGCTGAGGCAACCGCGGCATCCCTATCTGCAGGCGCTGCTGCGGGCGGTGCCGCGGCTGCGCGACGACCC
>CAYYZI010000547.1:0-2175 GCA_964475675.1 uncultured Geminicoccaceae bacterium | reverse complement strand
GACCACGGCGCCGATCATGTTGCGGTTGACATAGACATTGCCGACCGCCAGCCGCTCGGCGATGTGATCGATGGTGCGCTGGATGCGGCTGTGGATGCCGAGGGTGAGGCCGTAGCCGGTGGCGGCAATCGCATCGAGCAGCGCATCGAGCTCGTTCGGCCGGTAACGCACTACATGCAGGATCGGCCCGAAGACCTCGGTCCGCAGTCGCTCGGCCTTGTCGAGTTCGAGGATCCGGGGTGCCAGGAAGAGGCCGTCTTCCGGCAGCGGAAAGCGCATCTCCCCGCGAAAGTGGAAACTGGCCTCGCCCTCCATCTGCGTCAGATGCTCGCGCAGACGGTCGCGGGCTTCCTCGTCGATCACCGGTCCCATGTCGCTGGCCGGATCGCGGGGATCGCCGAGACGCAGCTCCCTGGTCGCCCCGCAGATCATGGCCAGCAGGGGATCGGCGACATCCTCCTGGATGCACAGCAGCCGCAGGGCGGAGCAGCGCTGGCCAGCGGAGCGGAAGGCGCTGGTCAGGACATCGTCGGTGACCTGCTCGGCCAGCGCCGTGGCATCGACGATCATCGCGTTGATGCCACCGGTCTCGGCGATCAGCGGCACGATCGGCGCGTCCTTCGCCGCCAAGGCGCGGTTGATGCGCCAGGCGGTTTCCGTGGAACCGGTGAAGGCCACCCCCGCACACAGGGGATGGGCGACGAGGGCGGCACCGATGGCACCGTCCCCGGGCAGACAATGCAAGGCTTCCGCCGGGACTCCCGCCTCGTGCAGAAGGCGCACCATTTCCAGAGCGATGAGCGGGGTCTGCTCGGCGGGCTTGGCGACGACGCTGTTGCCGGCGACCAGGGCGGCCGCGACCTGGCCGGTGAAGATGGCCAGTGGGAAGTTCCAGGGCGAAATGCAGACGAACACTCCCCGTCCGCGCCAACCGTACAGATTTTCCTCGCCGGTCGGCCCCGGCATCGTCCTTCTTTCGCCGAACAGGCGACGCGCACGGGCGGCGTAATAGCGCAGGAAATCCACGGCCTCGCGGACCTCGGAGACGCCGTCGACCAGGGTCTTGCCGGCCTCGATGGCGGCGAGCCCGATGAACTGCCCGCGCCGTTCCTCGAGCAAATCGGCCGCCCTCTCGAGGGCCGCGGCGCGCCTTTCCGCCGAAGTTCGCGACCAGCTCGCGAAGCCCCGGGCGGCCGCCTGCATGGCGGCATCGACGGCGGTCTCCCGCGCCTCCTCGACGAGGCCCACGACCAGCCCGCGATCGATCGGGCTCCGTACTTCGCGCGGGCTGCCGGCGAGCTCCTCGCCAGCGATCAGCGGACGGGCGACGCGTGCCACCGGCAACGGCCGGCGGACCGCCAGCAGCAGCCGGTCGAGGGCGCGCCTTTCGCCGAATTCGATGCCCGCGGAATTGCGCCGCTCCGGGGCGTAGAGGTCCCGCGGCAGGGGAATCTTCGGGTGCCGGGCATGCCGCGGATCGCCGATCAGACCTGCCGGGCGCACCAGCAGCCGGTCGATCGGCACCGACCTGTCGCGCACGACGCTGACGAAGGAGGAATTGGCGCCGTTTTCCAGCAGGCGGCGCACGAGATAGGCCAGCAGATCGCGATGCCCGCCCACCGGAGCGTAGATCCGACAGGGCAGACGCGGACCGCTTTCGGAAACCGCCTGGTAGAGGGCCTCGCCCATGCCGTGGAGACGCTGGAATTCGTAGTCCCGGTTGCCGGCGCCGGCGAGCTCCATGATGGTCGCCACGGTGAGGGCGTTGTGGGTGGCGAACTGGGGATAGATGCGACGGCGGGCGGCCAGCAGACGGCGCACACAGGCGAGATAGCAGAGATCGGTGGCCGATTTGCGGGTGAACACGGGGTAGTCCTCGAGGCCGCGCTCCTGCGCCCGCTTGATCTCGGCATCCCAGTAGGCACCCTTGACCAGCCGCACCATGAAGCGACGATCGAGCCGTTCGGCCAGCTCGACGATCCAGTCGATCACCGCCGGCGCCCGCTTCTGATAGGACTGGACCGCGAGCCCGAAACCCTCCCAGCCGGCCAGGGCCGGGTCGGCGGCAACCCGGCCGATCACCTCGAGGGAAATCTCCAGACGGTCGGCCTCCTCGGCATCCACCGTGAAGCTGAGCTCGTGCGCCCGCGCCTTGCGGGCGAGCTCCGACAGCCG
>CAYYZI010000546.1:0-2189 GCA_964475675.1 uncultured Geminicoccaceae bacterium | reverse complement strand
TATCCCAGCGGCACGATCGGCAGCGGCATGATGTGGAGGCCGAGCACATGGGCGTCGAAGCGCTGGCCGAGTGTCCGGGCGGTGGCCAGGCGCTCGTCGAGGCGCGGATCGTCGGCGACCAGAACGAGGATGGTGCGGTAGCTCATGGCGGACACTCCGGATGATGGCCGGTCCCGTCTATGACGGCTCGCACCGGCCCGGGCAAGATCAGGATGGACGGGCCACCCGCAGCAACCGCCAGGCGGTGGCGATGCGGGCGGCGGTGGTGACCCAGCACATCGTGCCGAACAGTACCGCCAGCAGCGGAAACCGGGCCGGCAGCAGCAGGGCCAGCAGGAAGAACAGGATGGTCTCGGTGCCTTCGGTCAGCCCGCCCAGATAGTAGAGCGACTTGGGACCCCGCGCATCGCTCTCCAGCCCGCGCCGGGCGGCCATGATGGCGAAGGCCAGGAAGGAGGAACCGGTACCCATGAAGGCGAACAGCAGGAAGGCGGCGGCCAGCGCGTTGCGGTCCGGATCGGCGAGGGCGAAGCCGAACACCAGGCCGGCATAGATCAGGAAATCGAGCACGATGTCGAGAAACCCGCCGAGATCGGTGATGCTGTGCCGCCGCGCCAGCGCCCCGTCGAGACCGTCGCCCAGCCGGTTGAGCAGGAACAGCAGCAGCGCCAGCGCAAAAGCGCCGGCGGCGACCGCGAGGATGGCCGCGACGCCGACGGCGAAGCCCGCCAGGGTCACCGCATTGGCGGAGATGCCGCGGCGATCGAGCGCGGCGGCGAGGCGTGCGAGCGGCGGATCGATGACCGGGCGCAGGCGGGCGTCGAGCACGACACCCGGCCTCAGCCGCGCGGATCACGCGGATCGAGGGAGACGATGCGCGGCGGCTTGCCCTCCTCGCCGGCGGCCTCGGCCGGCGCCGGCTGCAGCGGCTCGTGCCGCTGCATGCGATGGGCGACGAGCACGCTGACGGGGATCGACAGCAGGTAGAGAACACCCATCACCGAGAGGGTGGTCCAGGGCTCGGTGACCAGGAACACCACCACCAGCATCGCCACCACCAGCACCGGCACGATATAGTCCGGCTTGACCCGGATCCGCTTGATGGAGAAGGTCGGCACCCGGCTCACCATCATCAGCGCCACGAACAGGAACATGGCGGCGTTGAGGCTCCAGCTGCGCATCACCCCCTCGCCCAGCACGAAGGAAGCGACCAGCGGCAGGAGTGCCAGGCCGGCCGCCGCCGGCGCCGGGATCCCGGAGAAGAAGTAGAGCGTCCAGCGCGGCTTTTCGGGATCCTCCAGCTCGACATTGAAGCGGGCCAGGCGCAGCGCGCAGCAGGTGGCGAACAGCATCGCCAGCGCCCAGCCCACGCCGCGCACCTCGTGCAGGCTCCAGAGATAGACGATGATCGCCGGCGCCACCCCGAAGCTCAGGAAATCGGCGAGGCTGTCGAGCTGCGCGCCGAGCTTGCTGGTGATGCGCAGCATCCTCGCCGAGCGCCCGTCCAGCCCATCGAAGACGATGGCCGCGCCGATCAGCGCCACCGCCAGCTCGTAGCGGGCATCGAAGGCGTAGCGCATGCCGGTGAGGCCGGCGCCGAGGCCGAGAATGGTGAACAGGTTGGGGACCAGATGCAGGAGCGGTCGCGCGCGCAATCGGCGGCGGCGCTCCCGGGCGCGCAGAATGTCCTTACCGGGGGTCTTCACGATACCCTCCCCTGTCGTGGCACCTGCGGACCCTCGAGCGCGGCCAGCACCGTCTCGCCGGCAACCGCCCGCTGCCCGACGCAGACCAGCGGGGCGGTACCCGCCGGCAGATAGACGTCGCAGCGGCTGCCGAAGCGGATGAGACCGATGCGGTCGCCCGGGGCCAATTGCGCACCTTCCTCGACGAAGCCGACGATGCGGCGGGCGACGAGGCCGGCGATCTGCACCAGACCGACATCCTTGCCGGTTTCCGACAGGATGCGGAAACTCTGGCGCTCGTTCTCCTCGCTCGCCTTGTCCAAGGAGGCGTTCAAAAAGCGACCGGCGTGATAGGCCCTGCGCAGGAGCCGGCCCGGTACCGGGGTGCGGTTCACATGGACGTCGAACACGTTCATGAAGACGCTGACACAGGGCAGAGGGTCGCTGCCCAGCTCCAGCTCCGGTGGCGGCACGCGGCTGGCGACACTCTGGACGATCCCGTCG
>CAYYZI010000545.1:0-2193 GCA_964475675.1 uncultured Geminicoccaceae bacterium | reverse complement strand
ACTCTGTTCCCAGCTACCCGTTCCCAGCCACCCGCAACCGCATTCTCGCGGCTCGCGCCGCTCCTACACATCAGACTCCTTTGCGCGCTTTGCGCCTTCGCGCCTTTGCGTTGAATCCTCACTCGTACCGGACCTTGACGATCTCGTATTCCCGCTCGCCGCCCGGTGCCTGGACCACGACTTCGTCGCCTTCGGACTTGCCGATCAGGGCGCGGGCGATGGGTGAGGTGACGGAGATGAGGTTGTGCTTGATGTCGGCTTCCATCTCACCGACGATCTGGTAGGTCACTTCCTTGTCGGCCTCGATGTCGTAGAGATCGACGGTGGCGCCGAAGACGATCTTGCTGCCGGCCGACTCGCCCACCTTCGCGGGATCGATGATTTCGGCATTGGAGAGGATCGCCTCGATCTCCTTGATGCGGCCTTCGATGAAGCTCTGCTGCTCGCGGGCCGCGTGGTATTCGGCATTCTCTTTCAGATCGCCGTGCTCGCGGGCCTCGGCGATGGCCTGGATCACCTTGGGCCGCTTCTCGCTCTTGAGTTCCTTCAGTTCGGCGCGCAGTTTCTCGGCGCCCTTGACGGTCATGGGGGCTCGGCTCATGAGGCAATCTCCTTGTGCAGATCCTGAAGGCGGTTGACCGCCGTCAGGTCGGTTTCACGCAGGGCGGTACACAGGGCCAGGCCGCCGGCGAGGGTGGTGGTGTAGGTCACCTTGTGCTGCAGGGCATTGCTGCGGATGGTGGCCGAATCGGCGATGGCCTGGCTGCCTTCGGTGGTGTTGACGATAAGCGCGATTTCGTCGTTCTTGATCATGTCCACGACGTGCGGCCGCCCTTCCTTCACCTTGTTGACGGCCTGCACCGGCAGGCCGGCGGCGATCAGCACCCGGGCGGTGCCGTGGGTGGCGACCAGCTCGAAGCCCAGTTCGACCAGTTGCCGGCCGACTTCGACGATGCCCGGCTTGTCGGTGTCGCGCACGCTGAGGAAGGCCTTGCCGCCGCGCGGCAGGTTCACGCCGGCGGCGATCTGCGACTTGGCATAGGCCTCGCCGAAGCTGCGCCCCACGCCCATCACCTCGCCGGTGGACTTCATCTCCGGTCCCAGCAGGGGATCCACGCCCGGGAACTTGTTGAAGGGGAACACGGCCTCCTTGACGGAGAAATGGTCGGGCACCACTTCCGTAGTGATGCCCTGCTCGGCCAGGGATTTGCCGACCATGCAGCGGGCAGCGATCTTGGCCAGGGGGCGGCCGGTGGCCTTGGAGACGTAGGGCACGGTGCGCGAGGCGCGCGGGTTGACCTCCAGGACGTAGACGGTATCGCCCTGGATGGCGAACTGGGTGTTCATCAGGCCCACCACGTTCAGCGCCCGGGCCATCTTGCGCACCTGCTCGCGCATCTCGTCCTGCACCTGCTGCGAAAGGCCGTAGGGTGGCAGGGAACAGGCCGAGTCACCCGAGTGCACGCCCGCCTGCTCGATGTGCTGCATGATGCCGCCGATCAGCACCTGTTCGCCGTCGCCGATGGCGTCCACGTCCACCTCCACGGCATCGTCGAGGAAGCGGTCGAGCAGCACCGGCGAGTCGTTGGAGACGCGCACGGCCTCGTTCATGTAGCGGCGCAGCTCGGTTTCGTTGTAGACGATCTCCATGGCCCGGCCGCCCAGCACGTAGGACGGGCGCACCACCAGCGGATAGCCGATCTCCTCCGCCAGGCGCACGGCTTCCTCCTCGGCGCGGGCGGTGCGGTTGGGCGGCTGGCGCAGACCCAGTGCCTCAATCATCTGCTGGAAGCGCTCGCGATCCTCGGCCAGATCGATGGAGTCGGGTGAAGTGCCAATGATGGGCGCGCCGGCCGCCTCCAGATCGCGGGCCAGCTTGAGCGGGGTCTGGCCGCCGTACTGGACGATGACGCCTTTCGGTTTCTCCAGTTCCACCAGCTCCAGCACGTCTTCGAGGGTCAGCGGCTCGAAGTAGAGCCGATCGGAGGTGTCGTAGTCGGTGGAGACGGTCTCCGGGTTGCAGTTGACCATGATGGTCTCGTAGCCGTCGTCGCGCATGGCGAAGGCGGCGTGCACGCAGCAGTAGTCGAACTCGATGCCCTGGCCGATGCGGTTCGGCCCGCCGCCGAGGATCACCACCTTGCGCCCGTTCCCGGCCGGGAACTCCTCCCCCTCGCAGTCGTAGGTGGAATA
>CAYYZI010000544.1:0-2202 GCA_964475675.1 uncultured Geminicoccaceae bacterium | reverse complement strand
ATGCCGAAGACGGCCGGGCCGAGGGCGCGGGCGAGGAGGATCGAGATCCCCAGCCCGCCCCCCGTGAAGGCGAGACGGGCGAGGAACAGCCAAAGCGTGCCGCGGCCGGCTACCGACGCCGCGCCCTCGCCGCGGCCGAGGGCCGCCGGATCCGGCGGCTGCGTCGAGATCCGCTCGGCCACCTTGCCGCTCACGCCGCCGGTGTCGCGGTGTTCTGCGTCGCCACCGCTCCGCGCAGCTCACGGACCAGGCGATCGGCCAGACGCAGGGTCAGCGCGAGAATGGTGAGGGTGGGATTGGCGTGTCCGCAGGAGGGAAAGACGGCGCTCGAGGCGACGAACAGGTTGGGGACCTCGAACAGACGGCAGTCCGGGTCGACCACGGCATTGCGCGGCGTCACGCCCATCCGTGTCGTTCCCATGTGGTGGGAGGCATCGGTATAGACCGGCGTCCCCTCCCCCGGCTCGAGCCGGCCGATGCCCGAGGTTTCGAGGGCCCGGGCGAGGCGCTCCTGGAGGCGGTAGAGCGTGTCGTGGACGGAATCGGGGATCCGCCAGTCGAACAGGATCTTCGGCGTTCCCAGAGGGTCACGTTCGGAAGACAGGGTGACACGGCTTTCCGCCTCCGGCGGCTGTTCGCAGAAATAGACCACGATGTAGCGCCGTTCCCTGCGGCTTCGCGGCAGCAGCCCCTTGGCGAAGCGCACGGCACACCAGAGTTCGTGGGGGAGGATCTCCTTCGGTGGCAGCAGATAGCGGAAATTCGCGAGCTTCGGTGTGCGCACCGCCTCGCCGAGTTCGAGCCGGCTGCCGGCGTGACCACGCCGCAACATCACCTTCGCCAGCTCGATCGCCGTCTGATAGTGCTGCTCCGCATATCCCGAGGCTTCCTCCTCGAACGTCAGATAATGGTGGAGCAGCCTCTCCTGCCGCTGGACCTCGGGCGTCGGGGCGAGGCCGAGCTGCAGCTTGCCCCGGGCGAGCGGCCAGGTGCGCATCAGCGGCAGCTCGACGCCCTCGCGCACCACCACCCGCCCGTAGGCGGTCCGCGGATGATCCATGAAGAACCGTCCGACCATGCCGGAGTGGTTGCCGAGCCCCTGCGGCCGACGGTCGTTGGAGGCCAGCAGCAGCCGCGCCACCTCGAGCCCGCCGCAGGCGAGAACGACGAGCTGTCCCCGGGCTTCGAGCCGCCGACCGTCGAGGCTCCGGATCTCGACCGATTCCACCCGCTCGCCCGCGGCGTCCAGCGCCAGACGGGTGACGTTGGCATGCAGCAGCACGCGGATCCTCGGCGAGCGGGCAAGCTCGTGGCGATAGGCGCGGGCGAAACGCTTGGGCTTGCGCGCCCAGAGCGATACCGTGGGAACGAAGGGGCCGGCCGCGAGCAGCCGGGATTCGTCCTCGGAGAGGCGGTGTCGGTGGGTCTCCAGCGCGAAATTCTCGATCGGCGGCAGGTCGAGAATCGCGGCGGCCTCGGCCAGGAACGGTTCGAGCGCTTCGGCGGCGATCGGCCAGCCGCTCCACGGCACCCAGTCGCGCTGCTCGAAGTCGGCCGGCAGCAGGCGCATGCAGCGGCCGGCCCAGAGATTGCAGCTCCCGCCGAATTCGCGTGCCCGGTTGATGTAATGGGGCCGCAACGGATAACCGACCGGGACGACATCGTGGAGCGCCTGGGTTTCCGCTTCCGGTGCCGATCCTCCGCCTTCCAGCAGCAGCACCTCGATGCCGCGCCGCGCGAGCGTGCGGGCCAGGGTGATCCCTGCCGCCCCCGCCCCCACGACCACCACCGGCGCGGTCAGGACGGTGGCGGGAGAGAGTGTCCGGGCATCGAGGATCGTCATCGCGTCACGAGATGCCGGCTGGTCATGCGTCGCCAATTCATCCCATATTGCCGGGTTCGGGGAGGCCGTCGCCGGAACGGGCCGTGCTCCCGCCCCGCGGGCTCGCGGTGAAGGTCCTGCTGCCGGCTGTTCCGCCCGGCATGCCCCGGATCCCCCGGAGATTGCCCGTTCCTCTGCGAAAGGCCAAGAGGGTGGTGAGGTCGATTTCGGTCCATCGGGTACGCATTACCGCGCGGCAACGGCCGCAACAACGGATTTGTCCGGAAACCGCCGGGAAGGCGGCGAAGCGAGGCTTCGCGGTTGCACACGGGTGTCTGCGGGGAGCCCCTGCCGCTCGGGATCGGCAACGGCGTAGTCGG
>CAYYZI010000543.1:0-2209 GCA_964475675.1 uncultured Geminicoccaceae bacterium | reverse complement strand
GATCGGGCTGCAGGTTCTGCTCGGAGACATAGGCGACATAGTAGGATTCCTCGTTCTCCGCGAGCAGATGGTAGAAGGGCTGGTCCTTGCTCGGCCGCACCTCCTCGGGGATCGACTGATACCATTCCTCGGTGTTGCTGTAGACGGGATCGACATCGATCACCACCCCCCGGAAGGGGAAGAAGCGGTGGCGTACGATCTGGCCGATCGCGAACTTGGCGTTTCGCTGCTGCATGACGTACCTCGCAGGATCACCCGTCCGGCGCACCGGCGGTCCAAGGCTGCCCACCCGGTGCGGGGCGACGGCAGATGCCCCTCCATATGGGCGCCCTCGCGCTCGCCTCCAAGACTACCCCTTCCGGCCGGGTTTTTCGACGAGATTGTGGATCAGGCTGGAAGTGTCCCAGCGCCCGCCGCCGGCCTGCTGCACCAGACCGTAGAACTGATCGACCAGGGCGGTCACCGGCAGCGGGGCGCCGTTGCGTCGTGCCTCGTCGATGGCGATCTTCAGATCCTTGCGCATCCAGTCGACGGCAAAGCCGAACTCGAACTCGCCCCGGACCATCGTCCGCCAGCGATTGTCCATCTGCCAGGACTGGGCGGCACCCTTGGAGATCACATCCACCACGCGATCGGTGTCGAGCCCGGCGCGGATGGCGAAATTGGCGGCCTCGGCGAGCCCCTGGAGAAGCCCGGCGATGGCGATCTGGTTGACCATCTTGGTGAGCTGGCCGGATCCCGCCGGCCCCATCAGGGTGACCGCCCTTGCATAGGCGCGCATCACCGGCTCGGCGCGGGCGAAGGCGCTTTCCTCGCCGCCGCACATGACGGTGAGCTGGCCGTTTTCCGCCCCGGACTGGCCTCCCGATACCGGCGCATCGAGGAAATGCGCAGCACGCGCGCGACAGGCGGCATCGAGCTCGCGGGCGATGTCGGCGGAGGCAGTGGTGTGATCGGTCAACACGGCGTCGTTGGCGAGCCCGGCCAGGATCCCGTCATCGCCGTAGACCACGCTGCGCAGATCCTCGTCGTTGCCGACGCAGGTGAACACGAACTCGGCTGCCACCGCGGCCTCGCGCGGGGTGGATGCCACCCGGCCGCCATGCTGCCGCTGCCACTGCTCGGCCTTGGCTCGCGTGCGGTTGAACACGGTCACTTCGTGCCCCTTGGCGGCCAGATGGCCGGCCATCGGATAGCCCATCACGCCGAGACCGATGAATGCGGTGCGCGCCATGCTCGCCTCCTCCTCCATGCTGCCCGTCACGGCGCAGGAAGCTAGAGGGCGGCCGCGCGCCGCACAAGCAGCCGGATGGTTGCCGGCGCCCGCCACCGATCGAATATGAGGGCTCCGACCATGGAGCGGAATTCTCCGAGGATGCGCACCTCCTTCGCCAGTCCGGCAGTCGTCCCCGAGCGGAGCTGTACCGCGCCACAGGAGCGGGATCCCGGCTTCGCGCTCTATGTGCACTGGCCCTTCTGCCGGCACAAATGCCCCTATTGCGACTTCAACAGCCATGTCCGTGCGGCGATCGACCAGCAGCGCTGGCGCCGTGCCCTGCTGGCCGAACTCGACCATTTCGGCGCCCGCACCGAGGGGCGGATCCTGCGGGCGATCTTTTTCGGCGGCGGCACACCTTCCCTGATGCCGGCCGAAACGGTGGCCGCGGTGATCGCCCGGGCGCGGGACTGGTGGCGGTTCGAGCCGGCGATCGAGATCACGCTGGAGGCCAACCCGACTTCGGCGGAAGCGGCACGGTTCGAGGGCTTCGCGAAGGCCGGCGTCAACCGCCTGTCCCTGGGCGTGCAGGCGCTCGAGGACAGCGCGTTGCGTGACCTCGGACGGCAGCACGGGGTGGCCGAGGCGCTGCATGCCCTGGATCTCGCCCGCAACATCTTTCCGCGGGTCAGCTTCGATCTGATCTATGCGCGACCGGGGCAGAGCCTCGCCGCCTGGAAAGACGAGCTGCAACGCGCGCTGGAGCTGGCGGTCGGCCATCTTTCCCTCTACCAGCTCACCATCGAGCCCGGCACGCATTTCTTCACCCTCGCGCGCCAGGGGCGGCTCGAGCTGCCCGACGAGGATCTCGGGGCGGCGCTGTTCGACCTCACCCAGGAGCTTTGCGAGGCCGCCGGCCTGCCCGCCTACGAGATCAGCAACCATGCCCGTCCCGGCGAGGAGAGCAGACACAATCTCGTCTACTGGCGCTAC
>CAYYZI010000542.1:0-2210 GCA_964475675.1 uncultured Geminicoccaceae bacterium | reverse complement strand
TCGGTCTGCAGGCGCAGCATCATGACGATGTCGGCACCTTCGAGGCCGGCGCGCATGTCGTGGAACACGGTCACCCCGTACTGGCGGTCCATGCCCGCCGGCAGCAGGGTGGGCGGTGCCACCAGGCGGACATGCGCCCCCAGCCGGGTCAGCAGGAGGATGTTGGAGCGGGCCACCCGCGAATGGGCGATGTCGCCACAGATGGCGATGGTGAGATCACGGATGCGGCCCATCCGACGGCGGATGGTGAGGGCGTCCAGGAGGGCCTGGGTGGGATGCTCGTGGCTGCCGTCCCCGGCATTGATCACCGCACAGCGGACATGGCGGGCGAGCAGGGCCACCGCACCGCTGTCGTGATGGCGCACCACCAGCACGTCGGGATGCATGGCGTTGAGGGTCATCGCCGTGTCGATCAGGGTCTCGCCCTTCTTGATGGCCGACACCCCCACCGACATGTTGACCACATCGGCGCCCAGCCGCTTGCCGGCGAGCTCGAAGGAAGTGCGGGTACGGGTCGAGCTCTCGAAGAACAGATTGATCTGGGTGAGACCGCGCAGGAGCGCGAGCTTCTTGTCGCTCCTGCGGTTGAGCTCGACGAAGCCGTCGGCGGTATCGAGGAGGGCCTCGATCTCCCGGGTTTCGAGCGGGGCGATGCCGAGCAGATGGCGGAACGGAGGAGAGCCGGAAGCAGCCATGGCGCCCGGATCATGCCCCGAGCATCCGGTCGCGACAAGCGCCATGCGCGTGTTCTCAGCCTTCCAGTTCGAGCTCGGCGCGCAGGCGCACAGCCTCGCTCCGGGGCGGCGGCTCGACATCCTCGAAGGTCAGGAGCGCCCCCTCGCGCACCGGGCGCACCAGCCGCACCCCGTGGGCGAGGCCGATCGGCAGCAGCCCTTCGCGCGCGGCGCGTGCCGCCGGAACCAGCCGGCCCCAGACGCGGTAGCCGCCCTCGCCGTCGAGGGTCTCGCCGGCGGCCAGATCGCGCTTGGCGCAGGCCGCCACATCGCCGCGCCAGCCGCGGGCGGTACCGGTGGCTTCGCCGTCGAGCACGGCCCGGGCGACGCTGATGCCGAGCTCGAGCCCGATCAGGTGATAGGGCCGCCAGAGACTGGTGTAGCGGCCGCTCGGATCGGTCACCATGCCATAGTCGCGAAAGCAGCGGGCGGTGTAGGCGCCCGGCGCCTCGATCACCACATAGACGCCCCAGCGGAGATCGCCCGCCACCGGGCTGCCGTCACGCTGCAGAGAGGACACCACCTCGACCATGCCCCTGCCCTCGAGGCAGCCACCTTCCTCGCGCGGGCGCAGCACCGTCGCCAGATCGCCGGTGCCGGCCGGGGGAAAGCCGAGCCCGTCGGGGGGCACCGCCAGCCCGGTGGCGTTGGCCACCGCCGCCATCTCGATCGCCGATTTGGTGCCGTCGAGGAAGGAGTTGAACATCTTGGGGTTCATCCCCGAAGCGGCGGCATGCTCGGCGGTGATCCCGTAATGCTGCCAGACGGTATCCGGGGTGGAGGCGTGATAGGCGGGCAGATACTTGGTGCCCTTGCCGGCCGCGATCACCGGGAAGCCGCAGCTTCTGGCCCAGTCGACCAGCTCGCAGATGAGCGCCGGCTGGTCGCCATAGGCGAGACTGTAGACCAGCCCGGCGGCGCGGGCGCGGCGGGCAATGGCCGGCCCGCAGAGCACGTCGGCCTCGACATTGACCATCACTACATGCAGCCCGCGTTCGATGGCCAGCAGCGCATGGCGGGTTCCGGCGAGGGGATCGCCGGTGGCCTCGACCACCAGCTCCAGCCCGGCCCGGTCCAGGGCCTCTGCGGCATCGGCCAGGATCGGCAGCCGCGCCAGCTCTCCGGCGGTCCAGCCTGCGGCCTCCAGATTGCGCCGTGCCCGTGCCGGATCGAGATCGGCGACGACCGCGATCTCCATCCCCGGCGTGCACCGGGCCTGGGCCAGGAACATGGTCGCGAACTTGCCGCAGCCGATCACCGCGACGCGCACCGGGCGGCCCTCCCGGGCCCGCCCTTCGAGGCGTTCACCAAGGCTCATGGCCTTCTCTCCCCCTTTGCCCGCCCACGGGCAATGCGCCTGCCGGGAGGGAACAGGAAAAGCCGGCCGCCGGTCAAGAGCGGTCGGTGGCGGAAGCGCCGTCGGGTGCGGGATTTCGAAGTTGGGGAAGAGCGAAAAAACAGGAGGCGCTCTCACGC
>CAYYZI010000541.1:0-2212 GCA_964475675.1 uncultured Geminicoccaceae bacterium | reverse complement strand
CCTGAAACTGGTCTATCAGGGCGGCGACCGGCTGCTGCTGCCGGTCGAGAATCTCGACATTCTGAGCCGCTACGGCAGCCCCGACCGGGAAGTCCAGCTCGACCGTCTGGGCGGCGTCGGCTGGCAGCAGCGCAAGGCGCGGATCAAGAAGCGCATCCGCGAGATGGCCGAGGAGCTGATCCGGATCGCCGCCGCCCGGGCCTTGCGCAAGGCACCGGCGCTGCGGCTGCCCTTCGGCCTGTACGAGGAATTCGCCGCCCGTTTTCCCTTCGAGGAAACCGAGGACCAGCTGCGGGCGATCGAGGCGGTGATGGAGGATCTGGCCTCGGGCCGGCCGATGGACCGGCTGATCTGCGGCGATGTCGGCTTCGGCAAGACCGAGGTGGCGCTCCGGGCCGCCTTCGTCGTTGCCATGTCCGGCAAGCAGGTGGCGGTGCTCTGCCCGACCACCCTGCTGGCGCGCCAGCATTTCCAGGTGTTCCGCGAGCGCTTTCGCGGCATTCCCGTGCGCATCGCCCAGCTCTCGCGGTTCGTCACCGCGAAGGAGGCGCGGTCCGTCAAGCAGGGGCTGGCGGAGGGCACCATCGACATCGTCATCGGCACCCATGCCCTGCTCGCCAAGGATGTGCAGTTCCGCGATCTCGGCCTGGTGGTGGTCGACGAGGAGCAGCATTTCGGCGTCAGCCACAAGGAGCGCCTCAAGCGGCTGCGGGCAGAAGTGCACGTGCTGACGATGACCGCCACCCCCATCCCGCGCACCCTGCACATGGCCCTGGGCGGGCTCAAGGATCTCTCCATCATCGCCACCCCGCCGGTCGACCGGCTGGCGGTGCGGACCTTCGTCATGCCGGTCGATCCGGTGGTGATTCGCGAGGCCATCCTGCGCGAGTATCATCGCGGCGGGCAGATCTTCTATGTCTGCCCCCATGTCGCCGACCAGCCGCGGCTCCGGGAGACCCTGGAACGATTGGTGCCGGAGGTGAAGATCGGGGTCGCCAACGGCCGCCTGCCGGCCCGCGAGCTCGAACGGGTGATGGGCGATTTCTACGACCGCCGGCTCGATCTGCTGCTCTCCACCAACATCATCGAGAGCGGCCTCGACATCCCCAACGCCAATACCCTGATCATCCATCGCGCCGACCGTTTCGGCCTGGCCCAGCTCTATCAGCTCCGCGGCCGCATCGGCCGGGCCAAGCTGCGTGCCTATGCCTATTTCACCTTCCCCGCCGACATGAAGCTGCGGGAGCTCGCCGAAAAGCGGCTGCAGGTGATCCAGTCCTTGGATGGGCTCGGTGCCGGCTTCCAGCTCGCCAGCCACGACCTCGACATCCGCGGCGCCGGCAATCTCCTGGGCGACGAGCAGTCGGGCCATGTGCGCGAGGTCGGCTTCGAGCTCTACAACCACATGCTGGAAGAGGCGGTGGCCGAGATCCGCAGCCGCCAGGCGGCGGGCGAAGCCCAGCCGGCGGAAGACTGGACGCCGCAGATCACCATCGACGCCGCGGCGCTGATGCCGGAAAGCTATATCGGCGATCTCGACACGAGGCTGGCCATGTACCGGCGCCTCGCCGCCCTCGAGGATCCCGCCGAGCTCGACGCCTTCGCCGCCGAGCTGGTCGACCGGTTCGGGCCGATGCCGCCGGAAACCGAGCAGCTGCTGCGCATCATCGGCATCAAGCAGCTCTGCAAGCAGGCCCATGTGGCCAAGCTCGATGTCGGACCCAAGGGGGTGGTGATGGTCTTCCACGACAACCGCTTCCCACAGCCCGAGCGGCTCATCCGCCACATCACCGAAAGCCGTGGCCGCATGCGGGTGCGACCCGACCACCGTCTGGTGGTCCTGCAGGAGACCAAAAGCCCGAAGGAGCGCCTCGAACTCGCCCATCGCACGGTCGCCGAACTGGCGGCGTTGGCGGGCTAGGGAGCAGACCATGAGCGTTCTCTTCTACTATCACGACAGCGCCCTCGAGCATCGGACCGGCACCGGCCACCCCGAACGGCCCGAGCGTCTGCGGGCGATCCTCGACCTGCTCGCGCGCCGGCCGCTTGCCGGCCTCGAACGGCGCGAGCCGCCGCCGGCCACCGCCGAGCAGATCACCCGCGCCCATCCGCCGGCCTATCTGGAGCGCGTCCTCGCCGCCATTCCGAAGGAGGGGCTGCGCCATCTCGATCCCGACACGGTGGTCTCGCCCGGCTCGCGGGAGGCCGCGCT
>CAYYZI010000540.1:0-2217 GCA_964475675.1 uncultured Geminicoccaceae bacterium | reverse complement strand
AGCCGCATCACCCGTCGCGCCGCGGGATACGCCGATTTCCAGGGCGGCTGTGCGTCGGGGCTCATCGCCAGGCGATTGGCATCGAACACCGAGACGGCCCAGCCGACCCACCGGCCGTCGCGCAGCTCCAGTACATCCAGATACGCGTTCGTCCCCGTCGGGTAGTATTTGAAAGGCTCCGGCAGGCCGTTGTGGATGCCCACCAGGCTGTCCCGGTCGAACGGTACCAGAACGCGCAGGCGGCGGAGCGGTCTCCCATTGGCATCCCTGAAGGACGTCAGCGCTTCCCCGAACTTCTGCCCGTCCGCCATCTGCCCGGCGACATGTTCTTTCAGCCGGCGCCGCAAATGTGGATCGCGCACCTGGTCGAGATGCCGTTCGCTCTTGAACTTCTCGATCGGCCAACGGACCACGTAGCAGGGCGTGCCCTTGTCGTTTTCCAGGCAGGTGGCGCCGTAGGCGGTTTCTTCGTGGAGCCTGCCGGCGATGCCATGTTCCGGCTTGTGGCTGATGATCATCCCGGCGAGCCGGCGAGCCAGCTCCTCGCGGAACCCCTCGTAGGGCGGAGGGATCATGATCCGTTGCCTGCCGCGCTCGTCCTCGCGGGCGAAGGCCCGCAGACTTCGCCGATCGGTGCAGGCCACTACCGCGGCATCGATGGCGTGGTGGCGGTGGTCCTCCCGGTTCTTCCGGCTGCCTTCGGCGAGCAGCCCGTCGAGCCCCCATTTGCGGCGCAGCAATGCCGTCAACCGGCCCGGGATGGCGACCACGCGATCACCGTCTTCGCGCCCATAGAGGGATTGCAGATAGATACGCGTGAGACGGGCGAAATAGGTCGTGTCGGTGAGCTGACGATCGAGGAAATCGCCTGTCTTCTCGAAACGGTCCATTGCGTCCGGTGTGAAGCGCCAGCTCTTGTTGTCGGGCATGCGGCTCGCCCTCTGGGCGATGCCCTCCCAGTCGTATCGGCGACCGCCGATCGTCGGGCTCGATCCGAACGCCTCGAAGGGAGTGCGCTCGCCCTTGTCGCGGTTCGCCTCGCGGAAAGCCACGGTCTTGTTGGCCACGCTGTCGTCGAGGGTGCGGGCGAAGGGCAGGATGTGCTCGATCTCCACCTCGTTCGAGAACAGGGCGCGGATGCCGATCGGCCGCCCCGAATAGGGGCAGCAGCGCCGCTGTGGTCCGGCTTCGTCCAGCTCCAGCCACAGGCGGTAGCGCCGGCGGTTTTCCGCGCGGCTGCCCGTGCCCATTGTCTCAGGGTCGAATCCCGCCTCTCTCATGGCCGCGTCGGCTTCGCGGTTGCGGGCCGCGTTCCGCGCCTGTTCCCGCTCGATCTGCCGTTTCCGTTCGCGTCCGAGCTTGAGCTCCCGAGCCAGTTCGACGTGGATCTCCGCGGGAATCCCGTATTTGTCGATGATCGCGTTCACGAGCTTTCGGAGCTGGTTGAGCCCGACATGCACGGTGGGGTTCGCGATCCGCCCGAATTCGCGCTCCTCCGGTGGCAGCGTTTCGTCCTGTCCGGGCAGACACCAGCGGCGCAGCACCTCGCCGTAGTAGGGAAGGCGGTCCCGTCCCGCCTTCTCCGCGAGATCCGAGTGGTGGTAGCCGGCTTCCTTCACCGCCTCCGCATAGCCCAGACCCTGATCGCGCATGATGGGGACGATCGCCCACAGAACCGGGAGGCCGAGATGGCAATGCCCTTGGGGAAGACGCGCGGCCGCGAGAGCCCTTGCGGCGGCCTCCTCGAGACCGAGGGATCGGCCGAAACGCACGATCTCCGCTTCTTCTGCTTCTCCGAGGAGCCGTTCGACGATCTCCTGCCGTTGGTCGAGGGACAGGCGGTGCCAGTGCGCGCCAAAGATCTTTTTCGCACCAAGGATGCTCGCCGTGCGATCGCCTTCGATCTTGTTGCGGACTTCGCTTTCGAGATTGAAACGGGCGTCGCCGGGAAGTCCGAGCAGACGCCGCATGCGGTCGAACTTCAACTCCTTGCGCCTCGACAGTTCGCCGAGGAGTCTCGAGAACTCGTCCCGCGAGAGCGGGCGAAATGCGGGCTCGGGTGGAACCCGCACCCGCAGGTTCGTCAGATCCTGTAGAATACGGAACTGCTGGGTAGGCACGGCACATGTCGGGCAGGAATTGTGCGTCGGTGTCCTCCCGGGGGCCGATGGTACCCTTGCGCGACCCGGTGGCGTGGTAGGAGGCGATGGTCATATT
>CAYYZI010000539.1:0-2226 GCA_964475675.1 uncultured Geminicoccaceae bacterium | reverse complement strand
AACCCCTTGACCATGCGAAAACCGAGCCGGACCGCCATCTTCAGCGGTCCCTGACGACGCCCCAGCGGCTCCAGGGTGCAATCCCAGAAGCTGTGCGAAACGTCCACCGGGCGGATCTCGACGCCATGCTCGCGGGCGTCCTGCACGAGCTGCGCCGGCGCATAGAAGCCCATCGGCTGGGCATTGAGGATGGCGGCGCAGAAGACATCGGGAAAATGGCATTTGAGCCAGGCCGAGACATAGACGAGATGGGCGAAACTGGCGGCATGGCTCTCCGGAAAGCCGTAATAGCCGAACCCCTCGATCTGGCGGAAGCAGCGCTCGACGAACTCCCGCGTGTAGCCGCGGGCCAGCATGCCGTCGATGAAGCGGGCCCGATAGCGGTCGAGCGCGCCCCGGCGCCGGAAGGCGGCCATGGCGCGTCTGAGCCCGTCCGCCTCGGCGGCGCTGAAGCCGGCGGCGACCATGGCGATCTTCATCGCCTGCTCCTGGAAGAGCGGTACCCCGAGCGTCCGGCCGAGCACCGCCTCGAGATCCTTCGAGGGATACGTCACCGGTTCCCGGCCACTGCGCCGGCGCAGATAGGGATGCACCATGTCGCCCTGGATCGGACCGGGACGGACGATCGCCACCTCGATCACCAGATCGTAGAAACAGCGGGGCCGC
Organism: uncultured Geminicoccaceae bacterium; assembly: GCA_964475675.1. Taxonomy (GTDB): domain Bacteria; phylum Pseudomonadota; class Alphaproteobacteria; order Geminicoccales; family Geminicoccaceae; genus JALSRW01. The sequence goes on along the minus strand of CAYYZI010000539.1, from coordinate 1,560 downwards.
AGCCGCGGCAGCATCGAGAGCTGGGCCCGGCTCTCCACCTGGAAGACGCCGATCGCATCGGCCTCGCAGAGCATGGCGTAGACCGCCGGATCCTCGGCCGGCACCCGCGCCAGATCCATGGCGATGCCGTAATGCCGCTCCAGCAACGCGAAGGCGCGGCGGATGCAGGACAGCATGCCGAGAGCCAGGATGTCGATCTTGAGCATGCCCAGCGCCTCGAGATCGTCCTTGTCCCATTCGACCACCGTGCGCCCTTCCATGGCCGCGTTCTCGATCGGCACCAGCTCCTGCAGGGGGCTTCTGGCGATGACGAAGCCGCCCACATGCTGAGAGAGGTGGCGGGGGAAATCGAGCAGCTCGGCGACCAGCTCCAGGGTCAGCCGCAGCCGGTGGTCGCCGGGATCGAGGCCGACCTCGCGCAGCCGCGCCGGTTCGACGGGATGCCGGTCGACGCCCCAGACGGTCCGCGACAGGGCCTCGAGGGTATCGGCGGAAAGCCCCATCACCTTGCCGACATCGCGCAGGGCACTGCGCGCCCGATAGCGGATTACCGTGGCCGCGAGGGCGGCATGCTCGCGCCCGTAGGTCTCGTAGATGTGCTGGATCACCTCCTCGCGCCGCTCATGCTCGAAATCGACATCGATATCCGGCGGCTCGCCACGCTCGGCGGAGACGAAACGCTCGAACAGGAGATCCATGCGGGCGGGATCCACATTGGTGATGCCGAGGACGAAGCAGACCGCGGAATTGGCCGCCGATCCCCGCCCCTGACAGAGGATGCCGCGGGATCTCGCAAAGCACACGATGTCGTGGACGGTCAGGAAATAGGGGGCGTAGCCGAGCTCGGCGATGAGCGCCAGTTCGTGGCGGATCTGAGCGACCACCTTGGGCGGAGCGTCCTCGCCGTAACGTTCCCGGAGCCCCTGCCAGGTGCGCTGCTCGAGCTCCTGCTGCGGAGAGCGCCCCCGCTCGCGCACCCGCACCGGATAGTCGTAGGCGAGCTGGTCCAGGGAAAAGCGGCAGCGTTCCAGGATCTCGAGACCAGCGGCCAGCGCATGGGGATAGCCGGCGAACAGCCGGGCCATCTCCGCCGGGGTCTTGAGATGGCGTTCGGCATGGGCGAACAGACGCCCGCCGGCCTCGGCGATGGTGCAATGCTCGCGGATGCAGGTCAGCACGTCCTGCAGCCGGCGCCGTTCCGGTACATGATAATGGACATCGTTGGTGGCCAGCAGCGGCACCTGCCGGGCGGCGGCGAGTGCTGCCAGCACTTCCATCCGCGCCGCATCGTCGCCGCGATGAAGATGGTGGAGCACCAGCCACAGCCGCCCCCGCCAATGGCCGGCGAGCTCGCCGAGCAGCTCGGCGAAGGCGGCATCGGGCCGCTCGGGCGGCAGGATCGCCAGGAGCTGCCCCTCGGCATGGGCCAGCACATCCGCGAGCCGCAGACGGCATTGCCCCTTGGGTGCCCGCCGCTTGCCCAGGGTCAGCAGGGTCGACAGGCGGGCATAGGCGGCACGGTCGCTCGGCCAGCAGAGCAGCGAAGGGGCGTCTTCGAGA
>CAYYZI010000538.1:0-2233 GCA_964475675.1 uncultured Geminicoccaceae bacterium | reverse complement strand
GCTTTTCGGGTGCGCTCGGGGTGTCGGCGGTGCGAGCGTGGGCGTTGCGGTCGGGTGCCGGAGCGGGGGTGGGTTCGGGCGAGTCGCCCGTGAAGAGGCGTCGTGAGCGCTCGGCCCAGTGCTGGACGAGTTGCAGGAGTCGGGCGCGGTTGATGGGCTTGGACGCGTAGTCGTCGCAGCCGGCCTGGATGCACTTGTCGCGGTCGGTACTCATGGCGTGGGCTGTCAGGGCCACGATCGCGCCGGGATAGCCGTCCTTTCGCAGGAGGCGGGTCGCGGTGTAGCCGTCCATGACGGGCATCTGCATGTCCATCAGGATGACGTCGAAGGGGTCGCCGGCCCGCCAGGCGTCCAGGGCGCGTTTGCGGGCGTGCTGCCCGTCGGAGACGACCTCCACCTGGCAGCCGGCCTTGCGCAGCACGAACTGGATCAAACGCTGGTTGTCTGGTCCGTCCTCGGCCAGCAGTACGCGTGCGTCGATGTGCGAGGGGACATTCGCCGCATCCGATCGCTGGCCGGCTTCGGCGGGGGCGGTCACGGCCCCGGTGCGTTCGATCATGCGGACGTTCTCGAGCGGTCCGGTGGCGATCAGGACGGTGAAGGTGGTTCCCTTGCCGGACTGACTTTCGACGCGGATCTCGCCGCCAAGCGCCTGGGCCAGCCGCTGACTGAGGGCCAGCCCGAGGCCGGTGCCGCCGAAGCGTCGGGTCATGGTCTCGTCGCCCTGGGTGAAGGGCTGGAAGAGGCGGCTGATCTGCTCGGGGGTCATGCCGATGCCGGTGTCCGAGACGTCGATGCGGAGCATGGGTTGACCCGACGGGCTGTGTTCTGCGGACAGCAGCGAGCAGCGCACGCGGACCTGCCCATGCTCGGTGAACTTGATGGCGTTGCTGACGAGGTTGAGCACGATCTGTCGCAGGCGGGTGGGGTCGGAGCGGATCTTTTCGGGGACGGGGCCGACCAGCTCGATGCGGAAGTCGAGGCCCTTGTCCACGGCCCGCGGGTGCATCATGGAGAAGACGTCTTCGAGGACGCGCAGCGGCCGGCACTCGATCTGCTCGACCTCGAGCCGGCCGGCTTCGATCTTGGAGATGTCGAGGATGTCGTTGATGACCTGGAGCAGATGCTCGCCGTTGCGGCGGATGGCGTTGATTGCGTTGAGCTTCTCGGACTCGCTCAGGTCGGGGTCGATGAGGTTCTCGGTGTAGCCGAGGATGGCGGTCATCGGTGTGCGGATCTCGTGGCTCATGTTCGCCAGGAAGTCGCTCTTGGCGCGGCTGGCGGCCTCGGCGGCTTCTTTGGCGCGGCGCAGCTCCTGCTCGACCTTCTTGCGTTCGCTGATGTCGCGCAGGATGCAGCGCGAGCCGATATAGCGGCCGTCGTCGTCGAAGCGTGGCGAGCTGCTGACCTCGAAGACCATCTCGCGTCCGCCGACGAACCAGCGGATCTCGAAGACCTGAGGCTGGCCGCTGCGGAGCCGGTGCATCACTTCGGCGGCCTTGAGGCGGTCGTCGGGATGGACGAGCTGCGTGAGGGCGGACGAGCCGATGAGCGCCTGGCGGTCGAGGCCGGTCAGTTCGAGCCCCCGCCGGTTGATGTCGGTGACGCGTCCCTCGGCGTCGGTCAGCATGATGATGTCGTTGGCGCTCTCGAACAGGTCGCGGAAGCGGGCCTCGCTTTCGCGCAGAGCCCGTTCGGCTTGCTTGGTTTCGGTGATGTCCACCATGACGCCGCGCAGGGCTTTGAGTCCTTTTTCATAATATTTTATAAAGGTGCCTCTACCGTACTTTGCTCCCCATATATTGCCTTCCACTGGGAAAGCTGGTGGCCAGAAGTCGTGGTTACCAAAAAGCGGCTCTAATTTCTGTCCCTCCATGTTATAAATCGTAAACATATTGTTTGCATTGAGAAAGTCCGAGAAAGTTATCAGGAAAAACTCTTTAACACCCTCATCCTCAATCTTTAAAATCTCCTTCAAAAGCATGGCAATACAAAGCAATTGTCTCTCGTTGAACATCTGGTACCAGTATCTGTAGTTGTAGTTTTTCATCTGATTCGTGTTAAAACCATCGGGTATCTCCTGATCAGGTATCAATTTCCCGAGCAATTTATCCTTTTTACTTTCAAACTCGTTTTTTGCCTTATTGAATAATCGGATATCTTCATCGTCCGGTTTTTTGTAATCTCTTCTTCCAAGCTTCTTTGCTTCACATATGGGACAGTAGTACTCAAT
>CAYYZI010000537.1:0-2233 GCA_964475675.1 uncultured Geminicoccaceae bacterium | reverse complement strand
GATGTTGGAGGTGATGATGCCGTAGATCTCGGGATCGAGCTCGCCCTTCTTGAACAGCTTGACCGGCGGCAGCCGCAGGCCCTCCTGCTCGACCTCGGTGGCATTGGCCGAAAAGCCGCCCGGCACGGCACCGCCGATATCCGGCCAGTGGCCGGTGTTGGCCAGCCAGCAGAAGAGCTCGCCCCGGTAGAAGAAGGGGGTGACGAACTTGACGTCCATCAGATGGGTGCCGCCCAGATAGGGATCGTTGAGGATGAAGATGTCGCCTTCCTCGGGCGGGGCGGCGTGGCCGGCGGCGATGGCATCGAGCACCGCTCGGGTGGAGTCTTGCATGGTGCCGACGAACACCGGCAGGCCGAGCTCGCCCTGGGCTACGAGGCGGCCGCCATCGCGGTGGTAGATGCCGTCGGAACGGTCGTTGGCCTCGGCGATCACCGGCGAGAAGGCGGCCCGCGAAAAGGCCAGATCCATCTCGTTGCAGACCTGGCCGAGGCCGTTTTCGATGACGGCGAGGGTGACGGGATCGAGACTGTGCATCCTCGGGCTCGTTGGGCAATAGCGGGCTGGCGGCAGACTAGCCGGTCCGCCGTCCCTCCGCCAGCCGATCTCCTCAGAGCCCCTCGTAGATCGGAAAGCGCCGGCACAGATCGTCCACCCGTCGACGCACCGGATCGGCCGCGGGCTCGGTGAGCTCGCCTCGACCGGCCAGCACGTCGAGCACATCGCCGATCATCTCCCCGATCTCCCGGAACTCGGCGGTGCCGAAGCCGCGGGTGGTACCGGCAGGGGTGCCGAGACGGATGCCCGAGGTCACGGTGGGCTTTTCGGGATCGAAGGGTACACCGTTCTTGTTGCAGGTGATCCCCACCCGCTCGAGGGCGGCTTCCGCCATGTTGCCCTTAAGGCCCTTGGGCCGGAGATCGACCAGCATCAGGTGATTGTCGGTGCCGCCGGAGACGATGGCGAGGCCGCGCTCGACCATCACCGCCGCCAGGGTCCTGGCATTGTCCACCACCTGCCGGCAGTAAACCGCGAATTCCGGGGACAATGCCTCCCGGAAGGCCACCGCCTTGGCGGCGATCACATGCATCAGCGGACCGCCCTGCAGGCCGGGGAAGACCGCGGAATTGATCTTGCGGCCGAGATCGGCATCGTCGGTGAGGATCAGGCCGCCACGCGGCCCGCGCAGGGTCTTGTGGGTGGTGCTGGTCACCACATGGGCATGGGGGATCGGCGAGGGGTGCAGGCCGGTGGCCACCAGCCCGGCGATATGGGCCATGTCGACCATGAGATAGGCGCCGACCGCATCGGCGATCTCCCGAAAGCGGGCGAAGTCGATGATCCGCGAATAGGCCGAGGCACCGGCGATGATCAGCTTGGGGCGGTGGGTCTCGGCCAGCCGTGCCACCTCATCGTAGTCGATCAGCCCGTCCTCGCGGCGCACCCCGTAATGGACCGCCTCGAACCATTTGCCGGAAAGGGCCGGACGGGCGCCATGGGTGAGATGACCACCGGCCGAGAGATCCATCCCCAGAATGGTGTCACCGGGCCTGGTCAGCGCCAGCATGACCGCGCCATTGGCCTGGGCGCCGGAATGGGGCTGGACGTTGGCGAAGGCACAGCCGAAGAGCCGCTTGGCGCGGTCGATGGCCAGCGCTTCGGCGACATCGACGTATTCGCAGCCGCCATAGTAGCGGCGCCCCGGATACCCCTCGGCATATTTGTTGGTGAGCACCGAGCCTTGGGCCTCGAGCACCGCCCGGCTGACGATGTTCTCGCTGGCGATGAGCTCGATCTGCCCTTGCTGGCGTCGCAGTTCGTCGCGAATGGCAGCGTATATCTCGGGATCCCGCTCTGCCAGCCGCGCGGTGAAGAACCCGCGGTCACGCATCTCCACGACCTGCTCGCGCAGGCCGGCAGCTCCATCGGCCATATGTCAACACTCCACGCGATTTACGGCAAGACCCCCGAGCGAGGTCTCCTTGTACTTGTCGGACATGTCCCGCCCCGTCTGTCGCATAGTCTCGATCACCTTGTCGAGAGAGACATGATGGATGCCGTCGCCGCGCAGCGCGAGACGGGCGGCGTTGATGGCCTTGACCGCGCCCATGGTGTTGCGCTCGATGCAGGGGATCTGGACGAGACCGCCGATCGGGTCGCAGGTCAGGCCGAGATTGTGCTCCATGCCGATCTCCGCGGCATTCTCGATCTGCGCATTGCTGCCGCCGAGCAC
>CAYYZI010000536.1:0-2243 GCA_964475675.1 uncultured Geminicoccaceae bacterium | reverse complement strand
GTCGACGAGTTCTTCGCCGCGGTGCGCCAGTTCAATACCCGGCTGATCGACGATCCCGCCTATGCCCGCCTGCTCGGCATGTTCGGCACCAACCTGCTCTATCCCACGGGCTCACGTGCCGAGCGGCGGGAGCGCGAGCTCTCGGGAGCGGCGCCGGTGCTCGAACATCCCTCGCAGCTCCGCGCCATCCCCCACAACGCCATTCTCCAGCAGCTCGGTCATCTGGTCCATGTCATCGGCGGCGTGGGACAGGCCATGGCCAAGGATCCCGATGCCTTTCGCGATCTCTATGGCTGCAGCCCGCGCTTTCGCAGCCTGATGACCATGGTCGAGCATGCCTTCAAATTCACCGATCCACGCGTGACCGCGGCCTATCTGGCACTGTTCGATGCCGGCCGCTGGCTGCAGCTCGCCTCCAGCCGGGCCGCCGAGAGCGACCAGGAGGCGATGCGCCTGGTGGCCGATCACGTGGAGGCGATCGGTCTCGGCGAGTGTCTCGCCCGGGTGTTCCGCTTCATGCTGCGGGATTATCTGGATCTGGCCGCGGCCCTGCGGGACCATCGCCGGCGCACCCGCGATGCCGGCGAGACGCCGATCGCCGTCGATGCCGCGACCCGCGACCGGCTGCACCTGCTCCACGCCATCCGGCTGGCCCTGCTGCAGGCGCTGATGCTGCGGGCGATCGGCATTCCCGATTTCAGCGATCGTCACGCGGTGACCCGCGAGGAGCTGGTGCAGCGCCTGTTCCGTCTCGATGTCGAGGCGACGCTGGAGCTGCTGGCGAGCATCTTCCCGCTCGACGAGGCGGACGGCGGCGAGCAGGATTACGGCGAGCCGGCGAGCTACACCGCCTCCGCCCAGCAGTCCTATGCGCATGAGCACGCCGTGCTGTTCCGCCCGATCGAACGCACCTACGAGCTGATCCGCCGGATCAGCACCGGGGTCATCCATCATCTCGGTGCGGTCGGCTGAGGCGGCGGTTCAGCCCGTGCCGTCTTCGAGGGTGTGGCGGATGCGCTTCTCGCCCAGAAAGCACTGGTAGCCGACGAAGCACCAGAAATATTCGACCCGGGCATCGATCGCGCCGGGGCCGGTCTGCTCGAAGGGCAGCCGGAGCGTCACCCCGCCGGGAAAGTACTCGGTTTCTGCCGGCGCCGTTGCCGCCCGCCTTCCCTCCGGCCACCGCACCCCGGAAGCGCCGGTGACCTCGACGCTGGCACCGGGATCGGCGATCAGCTTGGCATCGCCCGTGGGCGTCAGCCGCACCACCAGCTCGCGGCGCGGGCCGCCGCCGGTGATGCTGTCCTCGACCACCACCTCGCCGCGGTTCGCGCTGCCCGACCCGCTCAGCCCGTCGAGCAGCAGATCGAGATCGCTGGCCGCGCGAACCGGTGTCGCCAACGGCAGCAGCAGCAGTGCTGCCAGCAGGGCACGCATCACACGATCCGCTGGCCGGTCTTCTCCCAGTCCGCGAGGAACTGGGCGAGCCCCTTGTCGGTCAGCGGATGCTGCACCAGCGCCCGCATCACCTTGGCCGGCATGGTCGCCACATCGGCGCCGAGACGAGCCGCCTCGATCACATGCCCGACCGAGCGGATCGAGGCGACCAGCACCTCGGTGCGGATGGTATCGGGATAGTTGCCGTAGATGGTGCAGATGTCCTCGATCAGCTCCATGCCCTCGTGGCCGGCATCGTCGAGCCGGCCGACGAAGGGCGAGACGAAGGTGGCACCGGCCTTGGCCGCGAGCAGCGCCTGGCCGGGCGAGAAGCAGAGGGTGAGATTGACCTTGATGCCCTCGGCGGCGAGCCGTCGGCAGGCCCGCAGACCGTCCCAGGTGAGCGGCAGCTTGACGCAGATGTTCTTGGCGATCTCGGCCAGGCGATGGGCTTCCCGGAGCATCGCTTCCTGCTCGGTGGCCGTCACCTCGGCACTGATCGGGCCGGGCACGAGGCCGGCGATCTCGGCCAGAAGCTCGAAGAGATCGCGCCCGGTCTTGGCCACCAGGCTCGGGTTGGTGGTGACACCATCGACCATGCCGGCCGAGGCCAGATCCGCGATCTCCGCGACATCCGCCGTATCCAGGAAGAACTTCATCGAAGGATTTCCCTCACCTGACCATGTTTCTGCCAGCGGTTGCCGCCCTCAGTGCCGTGCCTGCTGACGCGGCACGTACATCCCGTCGCGCAGCTCGTTGAAGAACTCGCCGATCTGCGGATGGCCGATCGGTTCGCCGCTGGGATC
>CAYYZI010000535.1:0-2243 GCA_964475675.1 uncultured Geminicoccaceae bacterium | reverse complement strand
CTCGTGATCTATCTGGAGCTGGCGGTCGCGCTGGCCGAGCCGCCGGCCGAACCGGTCTGCACCGGCAACCTCCAGAGCGTGGAGAAGGACGAGGTTCTCCTGCGCTTCGGCTCGTCCCTGGTGAGCATCGCCGATCTCGCGCGTGGCGCCCCGCAGGCGCTGTGCCAGCCGGATTTCGACGGGTTCCGCCTGCGCGGGTTCTTTCTGGTGGCACCGCCGCCACCGGTGGCGTCGCTGCGCGCCTACCGGCTGACGGCGCTGCCTGTCGATGCGCTGGCCGCCAACCGGAGCGTCATCTGCCTGCGGCGCGCGGCTCGCTGAACCCCGGAAACCGCTTACCTCGGACCGGCGGAAAGGATATTGTGCTGGCGCGAGGGATCCCGCCAGGAACGGGATCACCGGGGCTCCGCCAGGGGCTCCCAACCCTATGGGAGGCAAGAAACCATGTCCCGTTGGACCAGATTGCTGTCCGGCTGCGCGCTGGTCGGTGCCATGCTGGTGGCCGCCAATGCCGAGGCCGAGAAACTCGTCATCGCCGGTCGCGACGGCGGCTACGGCAAGGCCCTGGCACTCGCCATCGGTGCCTATGAAGCTGCCAATCCCGGGATCGAGGTGGAGCAGCTGGCATTGCCCTATGGCGGGCTCTACGAAAAGCTGGTGATCAACCTCCGCGAAAAGGCGGGAGGCATCGACGTCGTCATGCTCGACGACACCTGGGCCACCGAATTCATGGCCAAGGGCTGGCTCGCCGAAATGGGCGATGCAGATCCCGATTTCGTGGCGCCGGCGGTGGCGGTCTCGCGCTACCCCTATCCCGACGGCACCCTCTACGCCCTGCCCTTCGTCGGCAATGTCGAGCTCTTCGCCTGGCGCCGCGATCTTTTCGAGAAATACGGGCTGGCGCCGCCCACCACATGGACGCTGGCCCGAGAGGCGGCGGCGGTGATCGACGAGAAGGAGGAGGGGGTCGACGGGGTCGTGTTCCGCGGGGTCAAGGGCAACCCCATCGTCACCGGCTTTCTGCCCATTCTCTGGTCGTTCGGCGGGCACATCGTCGACGCCGCGGGCAAGGCCGATCTGATGACGGCGGAGAGCCTGGAGGCGCTCGAATTCTGGCTGTCCCTCAAGCAGTACGCACCGGAAGGTGTCGAGACCTACAATTCGAGCGAGGTGCGGGACGCCTTGCAGCAGGGCCGGGTGGCGATGAGCATCGAGCTCTGGCCTTCCTGGGCTCCGGCCCTCGACGACCCCTCGGTGTCCAAGGTGGCCGGTCTCGTGGAGATCAATGCCGCACCCGGCGAGAAGACCGGCCCGGCGCCGATGCTCGGCACCTGGCTCCTGGGGGTTGCCGCCGACGCACCCAACGCCGAAGCCGCCAAGGACTTCCTCGCCTTCGTCACCTCGCCCGAAATGCAGAAGCGGATCGCCCTCGAGATCGGCATTCCGCCGACCCGGGCCAGCGTCTACGGCGATGCGGAGGTGGTCGCCAAATATCGCTGGTATCCCAACCAGCGCGAGGCCCTGATGAACGCCCGGCCGCGTCCGCGCATCACCCAATGGTCGAAGGTCGAGGCCATCCTCGGTGACTATCTGCAGCTCGCCCTGATCGGCGAGATGGCACCCAAGGACGCCCTGGCCGAGGCCCAGGCCCGCATCGAACGCGCCCTGTCGCGCTGAACAAGGAGCAGGCGGGCGTCCACACCGGGCGCCCGCGGCTTCTCCCGGATGCGGCGTGCCCCGACGCTCACCCTCTTTCTGCTGCTGGCTCCCGCCCTCCTGCTGATCGGGCTGCTCGCCCTCTACCCGATCCTGCGGGTGCTGGCCCTGTCGCTGTTCCGCACCGAATACGGGTTCGCCGATGCGAGCTTCGTCGGGCTTGCCAATTACGTCGATCTGCTGGGCGACCGTTTTTTTCGCCGGGCGACCTGGAACACGGTGGTGTTCACCCTGCTGGCCACCTTCTTCGAGGTCGGGCTGGGGCTGCTGCTGGCGTTGCTGTTCAACCGCCGCTTCCCCGGCCGGCGCTGGCTGATGCCCACGGTGGTGTTCCCCTTCATCCTTTCGACCATGGTGGTCTCGGCGATCTGGCGGGCCTGGTTCCATTTCGATTACGGATTTCTCAACAACCTCCTGCGGGCGGTCGGCCTCGCCCCGGTCAAATGGCTGTTCGACCCCGACATTGCGCTGCTTTCCATCGTCCTGGTCGATGTCTGGCAGACCACGCCCATCGCCTTTCTCATTCT
>CAYYZI010000534.1:0-2251 GCA_964475675.1 uncultured Geminicoccaceae bacterium | reverse complement strand
ATGACGCCACGGCCTCCCGGCCGGCGAGCAGTTGATCGAAATAGGCGATGGTGCGCGTGAGCCCCTCCTCGAGCGGCACCCTGGGCTGCCAGCCCAAGAGCTCGCGGGCGCGGCCGATGTCGGGGCGGCGCTGCAGGGGATCGTCCTGCGGCAGCGGCCGGAAGACGATCTCCGAGCGCGAGCCCGTCAGCTCGCGGACCTTCTCGGCGAGCTCGAGGATGGTGAACTCGCTCGGGTTGCCGAGATTGACCGGGCCGGTGACCGCGGCCGGCGTGTCCATCAGCCGCAAGAGCCCCTCGATCAGATCGTCGACGTAGCAGAAGCTACGGCTCTGGCTGCCGTCGCCGTAGATGGTGAGGGGCGCGCCCCTGAGCGCCTGGACGATGAAATTGGAGACCACCCGGCCGTCGTTGGGATGCATGCGCGGCCCGTAGGTGTTGAAGATGCGGGCCACCTTGATCTCGAGGCGATGCTGGCGGTGATAGTCGAAGAAGAGGGTCTCGGCGCAGCGCTTGCCCTCGTCGTAGCAGGCCCGGGGGCCGATCGGATTGACATTGCCCCAGTAGCTTTCGGGCTGCGGATGCAGCGAGGGATCGCCGTAGACCTCCGAGGTGCTGGCCTGGAGAATCCGCGCCCGCGTGCGCTTGGCCAGCCCCAGCATGTTGATGGCCCCGTGGACCGAGACCTTGGTGGTCTGCACCGGGTCGAACTGGTAATGGACCGGGCTCGCCGGGCAGGCCAGATTGAAGATGCGGTCCACCTCCACATAGAGCGGGAAGGTGATGTCGTGGCGCATCAGCTCGAAGTCCGGGTGGTCCAGGAGATGCGCCACATGGGTGCGGCGACCGGTGAAGAAGTTGTCGACGCACAGCACCTCGTGGCCCCGGGCCAGCAGCCTTTCGCAGAGATGGGAGCCGAGAAACCCGGCCCCGCCGGTCACCAGGACGCGTTCGGCGTCGAGTTTCATGCCACTTCCTCCAGACCCTCGGCCAACCCTGTCCCGCGCGCGGGACCGCGAGCGTGACCGCGCAGCCAGCTTACCGCCTCGGCGATGGCCTCTTCGCGGCGGCGTTCGGCACGCAGCATCATGGCCAACGTCATCCAGACGATGCGCAGATCGAGCCAGGGCGAGGCGTTGGCGATGTACCACATGTCGAGCGCGTATTTCTCTTCGGGGGACAGGGCGTTGCCACCATTGACCTGGGCCCAGCCGGTAATGCCGGGGCGCACCAGGAAGCGCCCTCGCCCCTTGTCCGGCATCCGCTCCAGATCCTCGAGGAGCAGCGGACGGGGACCGATCAGCGCCATCTCGCCGCGCACCACGTTGAGGAGCTGAAACAGCTCGTCGATCCGGAACCGCCGCAACCAGCGACCGATGCCGGACAGTCGGACCTCGACCGGCGCCACCTGCCCGTCGGCGGCGACATAATCGTGCATGGTCCGCAGCTTGAGAATGCGCAGCCGCCGGAAGTTCCGGCCCGGTCGCCGCTGGACGAACAGGACCGGACGGCCCTTGGTGATGGCCACCGCCAGTGCCGCGGCCAGCAGCAACGGGGCGAGTGCCACCAGCGCCAGCGCCGCCGCCAGAACGTCGAGCGGGTAACGGATCACGAGCCACCGCCCGACCGCATGGGTATGCTCCGGCGGCCGGCGCGGCGGGCTGCGGTGGGCCGGCGTCCCCGCCACCTCGAGCAGACGATCGAGGAAGGTCACCGGGATCCCTTCGGCGTAGGCGGCCTTCTGCAGCGCCCGCAGGGCGTCCCGCGGCATCTCCTCGGCGCGGCGGGCGATCAGGATGCGCTCGGGCCGCTCGCCGCGCGAGCGTAGCAGGCCCAGCACCCGCCGGAAATCCTGCAGCCGCCCGAGCACAGGCACCGCTCCCAGCCTTCGCCCGGTGGCCAGCTCCTCGTCCAGAATGCCCACCGGGTACCAGGGTCTCGGCCCGCGATCGCGGGCCAGCCAGTCGGCCAGCACCGCCGCCAGTGGGCCGCCCCCGACCAGTAGCAGCGGACGCCGAGGCGGCAGGGCGGCGTCGCCCGCGTTTTTCGCCATCCGGCTCCACCAGCAGCTGTAGAGGATCCGCGGCAGGAGCAGCCAGGCGAACAGCAGGGAATAGAAGATCACCGGCACCGAGCGCGGCAGCAGGATCAACCGGTCGTAGAGAAAGATCAGCACCGTCGTCACCGAGGTGACGAGGATCAGGCCCGAAAGCGCCCGCTTGGGCTCGCGCGGCGGCAGGATCGCGGTCCAG
>CAYYZI010000533.1:0-2262 GCA_964475675.1 uncultured Geminicoccaceae bacterium | reverse complement strand
CTTTCTGCGCTGCTACTTGGACGGCCGCTACGGCCGCGCTGTCGGCTGATCGGACCGCAGAGTACGGGGCCGGCGCGGGGCCGGCCCCCTGACATTCACAGGAGAGGAGTATGTTCGGAGAAGCACCGATCCAAACGCCCCAGCCGGCCAATTACTACGACGAGTGGGGCTTCTACCCGTTCGAGCGCACCTTGACCGCCGGCCAGGAGCTGCTCGACCAGACCATCTCGATGGAGGCCGACTCCGACTTCTACTGGGTTGCCCTGGTCGGGGAGTCCACCGGAGCTTACGAGATCCGCTTCAAGCTGCCGAGCGGGCGCTACATGTCCAGTTCGCGGCTCAGGAACTCTCGCTGTGTCGGCACCGCGCAATTGCCAGCACCCGTGGTCCCGTTCGTCCACGTGCCAGCGAATGGCCGCATCGGAGTGGACATCAAGGATCTCTCGGGCGCCTCGAACAGCGTCTATCTCGCTTTGCGCGGTTTCCGGAGGTTCCGACGCCGATGAGCCAGGAATGGCTGGTCATCCTGTCCATGGTGGTCACGCTGATCAACACCATCGTCGTCGCTACGACCCGTGCGGCAGTGAGTGAGCTGAAGGCAGAGCTGATTGAGAAGCTCGCCTCAAAAGGGGACCTCGAGCACCTGGACGGCAGAGTCAGGAAGCTGGAGACACTCCGATGGAAGCAATCGACGGGCTGAACATCAACCTCTACCCGGCCTACATCCCGGAGGTTCTCATGTCCGGCGCCGCACTGCCAGGCGTGCCTGACTTCCGGCGCCTGCTGGCCGCGGGCTATGAGCCCGGCGCCTACCGGATCCCCGATGCCGACTCTACCGCGGTGGTGGCTCGGGGCAAATTCGAGGCCCGCGTCTCGCTGCCGGTAAGCAGCTACGTCTGGGCGTTCTCAGGCTACAGCTCGCAGTCCGCAGGCTTCCGGGTGAAGATCACCGACATCGGCACCGGCGGAGACTTCGGCGCCAGAACGTTCAGCAAAGTGCTCACCGGCGAAGGCCAGACGATCGCGGGCGGCGCCTACCCGCTGGCGCCGCTCGACAAGCCGCGCTTGGTGATCGAGCCCGGGCTGCTCACCGTCCAGGTGGAGAACCTGGCCTCGGCCGTCAACGAAATCTACTTCGTCCTGTGGACGGCCGAGCCGCGCAGGAGAGTGGAATGACCACGCCGACGATTCACACGCAGCTCGCCGCCTTGGACGAGATCGCCAAGGAAACCGCAGCGGCCCGCGAGGCCCTTCGGTTGCGCCGCAAACGGGCGGCGGCCGCCGCCCGGGGCGAAGCCGAAGCCGCCACGCCAGCGCCGGCGGAACTGATCCACTCCGCTATCGACCTCTCGACCGCTGGCACGCACGACCTGGTCGCCGCGGTTTCCGGGATGCGCATCGCCGTCTACGAGCTGATGCTCTGGAACGTGGCCGAGCAGGACCTCGAGTTGTTCGACGGCAGCAATTCCCTCATGGGGCCGCTCAACAGTTTCCCGGCGCAGTTCGCGATTTACCTGCCGCACACTGGTGAACCGCACTTCCGGTGCCAACTTGGCAACGCGCTCAAGCTCAACCTGTCGGCCGCAACCCAGGTCTCCGGCTACGTGCTCTACCGCATGGAGAACGAGTGATGGCACTGCGCTTCATGGACGGGTGCGATTGGGCCGGATCCCGGAGTGATATCGGGATGAAGTGGGACGCCATCGTGTACCCGAACGTCCTCAGCGGGGGCCGCACAAACCCCAGCGGCAAGTCCTACCAGACCGACGGCTGGCCGGCTGTCAAGAAGATCCTCGATGCCCAGGCCACCTGGATCGCCGGCCGTGGATTCTATGCGAACACGACGGGCACCCCGACGAGCGGCGGGAGAATGATCATCGAGTTCCTCGACTCCGGGACCCGGCAGCTCGGCCTCGAGGTGTCGAATGGCACCCTCCGCGTGCTGCGTGGGTCTACCGTGCTGGCCACCTCGAGCTACACGCTCCAGGGGCAGCAGTGGTACTACATCGAGTTCAAGGCCACGATCCACAGCAGCGCCGGCAGCTACGAGGTGCGGGTTAACCGCCAGACAGTGCTCTCGGCCACCGGTGTAAACACCCAGAACACCGCGAACGCCTCGGCGAACGAGGTGGGCTTCGGCGGCGACGGCACGAGCTGGGGAGACGACTTCTACATCTGCGACGGAACCGGAACGAGAAACAACGACTTCTTGGGCGATGTCGAGGTCGTGACCCTGATGCCAGCCGGCGCCGGCACCTACGC
>CAYYZI010000532.1:0-2266 GCA_964475675.1 uncultured Geminicoccaceae bacterium | reverse complement strand
GTCGGCAAGGTCGTCGGTATCGAGAAGCAGACCATAGCCGGTATCGAACTCGAGATGTACGTCGTCAAGTTCGACAGCGAACGCCTCATCCTGCGGGTGCCGATCGACAAGGCGCCGCGCTCGGGCATGCGCAAGCTGAGCTCGCGCGAGAAGATCCAGTCCGCCCTCGACACCCTGAAGACGCGCATCCGGCCGCGCCGCAACGTGATGTGGAGCCGCCGCGCTCAGGAGTACGAGGCCAAGATCAACTCCGGCGATCCGGTGGCCATTGCCGAGGTGGTCCGGGAACTCCACCGCAAGGACGATTCCGAGCAGTCCTACAGCGAGCGGCAGATGTACCGTGCGGCGCTCGAGCGTCTGGCACGCGAGGTGGCGGCGATCGAGCGGGTCGACGAGACCGAGGCCACCCGCAGACTCGAGAGCGTGCTGCTCGAAGCGGCCTGAGGGACGCCCCGAAAGCGGCGAATCAGGGGGGCTTCGGCCCCCCTTCGCTTTGCCGGGCCGCTCACGCGGCTGCGCTACCGTGGCCCTCGGCGCGCCTGGCCTCGATCACGTCCCAGATCCGCGCCTCCAGCACCACCCCGTCGAAGCGATCGATCTCCTGCAGACCGGTCGGCGAGGTGACGTTGATCTCGGTGAGCCAGCCGCCGATCACGTCGATGCCCACGAAAATCAGACCCCGCGCCTTGAGGACCGGGCCGATCGCCTCGCAGATCTCCCGGTCGCGCGCATCCAGCGTGGCTCGCACCGCCCGCCCGCCGACATGGAGATTGGCCCGGGCATCGTCGGGCGGCGGGATACGGTTGACCGCACCCGCTGCTTCGCCGTCGATCAGGATGATGCGCTTGTCGCCCTGGCGCACCTCCGGCAGGTAGCGCTGCACCATCAGCGGCTCGTTGAGAAAGCTCCGGAAGAACTCGACCAGGCTGTTGAGGTTGGTGTCGTCCGGCCGCAGGTGGAAGACGCCGTTGCCGCCATTGCCGTAGAGAGGCTTGATGACGATGTCGCCCTGTTCGCGGCGGAAGGCCTTGATCTCCTCCAGATCGTAGGTGATCAGGGTGGGCGGCATGAGCTCCGCGAACTGGGTGACGAACAGCTTTTCGGGGGCGTTCCGGACCGAGGTCGGGTCATTGACCACCAGGGTCTCGGGATGGATCCGATCCAGCAGATGGGTGGCCGAGATGTAGGCCAGGTTGAAGGGCGGATCCTGGCGCATCAGGACCACGTCCATGGCCGCCAGATCGATGGTCTCGGCGGCCCCGGCGGTGAAATGGTTGCCATGCTCGCGGCGCAGCACGAAGGGACGGGCGCGGGCGACGATCCGGCCGTGGCGGTAGCTCAGCTCGTAGGGGGTGTAGTGATAGAGGGCGTGGCCGCGCTTCTGCGCCTCGAGGCCGAGCACGAAGGTGCTGTCCGCATCGATATCGATTGATTCGAGCGGGTCCATCTGGATGGCTACGGCGAGCGACATGCTGTTTCCCGGATGTGGGGGCGCGCCCCGAGACTGGACACAGATAGGAGCCGTGGAGCCCGCTTGACAAGCCTGGCGGCGCCTTCCTTGTTGAGGCACGGCAGGCGAGCGAGGAGGAACCCGAGATGGCCTACGACGACAACAATGTGTTCGCCCGGATCCTGCGCGGCGAGATTCCCTGCAACAAGGTCTACGAGGACGAATACGCGCTCGCCTTTCACGACATCAATCCGCTGGCACCGGTGCATGTGCTGGTGATCCCCAAGGGGCGCTGGGTGTCGATGGTCGATTTTCACAAGAACGCCAGCGATGCCGAGATCGCCGGCCTGTTCCGGGCGGTCGGCAGGGTGGCGAGCAAGCTCGGCCTCGACGAGAGCGGCTACCGCATCCTCGCCAACAACGGGCGCGACGCCAACCAGGAAGTGCCGCATCTGCACATCCATATCTTCGGCGGGGCGCCGCTCGGGCGGATGCTCAAGAAGATCGAACGTTGATCCCGGCCCGTCGCGTCGGCCGCATGGCCAGCGCCAGGATCAGGCTGGCCAGCGCATAGCCGGCGACGGTGCCGCCGCCATTGGCGAGCAGATCGCGGAGATCGAACTGGCGATAGGGCAGGAAGCTCTGGCCGAACTCCAGAACCGCACTCAGCAGGAAGGTGGCGAGCGCCACCAGCGCCAGACCGCGATGCGAGCGGGAGAAGCTGAAGGCGACGCCGCTCATGAGAAAATAGACGAAGAAATGCACCGTCTTGTCGGAGATGCCGCCGGGCAGGCTGGTCGGGCTCCAGGACAGATA
>CAYYZI010000531.1:0-2267 GCA_964475675.1 uncultured Geminicoccaceae bacterium | reverse complement strand
GATCCGTGTCAGCCGGTTATGTCGGTTTGTCCGCGTACACCATGACACGCGGCTAACCACCATCCTCGCCCTCGTCACCTTCCTTCGCGACGTTCGCGAGCAGCCCGGCTCGCACTTCCTCGAGGCTGGCACCGCCGGTCTCGCCTTCCACCTCTTCCGCCTCGCCCTCGAGGGTAGGTGGTTCCGGCACGGCCTGCACCCGCCGCCGCAGTTCCTCGAGCAGCTCGACCGCCGCGCCGTCCAGGGAATGCCGCACGTCGACCCGCGCCGAGACCTCAACCCGGCTGCGCTGCGCGTACTCGTCCGGCCGCCGAATGGCCAACCACCACCGCAGCATCGCGCCGTCGCCTTCCTCGGCGATGTCGAGCGCTTTCCGTTCGAGCCGAGCGATCCCAGCATCGATCGCCTGCTGCCATGCTTCGCGGAACGCCGGATCCCGATCCCGCCGCCTGTAGCACTCGACCCGGTTAACCCCGGCCTGCACCGCCGCAGCGTTCACCGGCAGGCCGTCCGCGAGACATTTGAGAAACGCCGGAATCCATCGCCCGTTCGACTTCGAGCTCTTCCATTCCGGCGCGGATTTTCCTTGAACATTTGTTGCCGGCGGTGACATTTGTTGCCGTTTGTTCGTAGCCCTCGCCTCGCTCATTAGCCCTCGCTAATACTTGCCCGTGCCCGACTCTACCACTCCGCGCCAGTCCGCGCACTCCCCCTTGACAGCCTCGCCCGGCGGGCGTATCTCTGACGCACCAACAGGGAGACCCAGCCATGCTCTACCAGCTGACCCTTATCGCCACCCGCATCACCCACACCTGTGAGGCCGACAGCCTCGCCGAGGCCCTCGGCATCCTCGAGGCCCGCTTCCGCCGGCCCATCCGCGTGACGGGCGAGCCGCCCACGTACAGCCGCGCCGGCGTTCCGCTCCCATGGGACGTCGCGCCCCGCAACGCCGTCCTCGAGGGCGGCGGGCGGCGCTACTATGCCTATGTCGGTCGGCGCACCAACAGGGAGGCCCTGCCATGACCATCAGCCTGACCTTCGAGCGCCAGCAGGGGATGCCCTGCTGGTACGCCTACGCCGATGGGCGACTCGTCGGCAAGCTCCGCCAAATTGGCGCGGGCGACTTTTTCACGTGGTTCCCGGTGCCGCCCAAGCGGCGGCCGCCGGGCATCATCCCGCCGGGGCCGGTCGCGTTGGCCCGCCCTCTCGCCGAGGCGCAGCGGTACGTCGCTGCGCGCACTCGAGGGATCGCGCCATGAACCGCGACCAGAGCGAATACGGCATGTACTCGCGAGACCAGCACACTGAATACGGCGTCATGCCAGACGGTCGCCACGTGCGGCGAATAGTCTGGCATGATGCCAGCGGCAAATGCATGACCACCTCCTGGGATCTGGTCGGCGGGCCCCAGGCCGAGCTCCGGCCGCAGACACCCACGCGGGCACGGCCTCCGATCCCGCCCGCACCCCAGCGTGCGCAGCAGTGCAACTGGCACGCGCTGGACCGGCGGCTTTCGGGCATGCTCGCCGCCGCCATCAGCTTGGCCGTGCTGGCCTGGGTGCTGGTGGCGGCTCGCCGCGGAGGCCGTCGCTCGGCGGAATGACCAACAGCGGCGCAGCGCTGCGGGCGAGCGCATTCGCCCGCTCGACTTCACCGACATTCTCGAACGGGCGCTCCGCTCGTTCGAGCCCGCCAGCTAACAGGGAGACGAACCATGCACAGTATCATCGCAGACTCAATCCGCCGAGCGGCCCGCATCGGTGCCGCGGACATCCCCCATTTCGCGGCGATGTGTCGCCGCTTCGCCCGCCTGCGGGAGACGGGGGGCAGGCTGCCGCCAGCTGACGCGGTAGCATTCCGCAAGCACACCCAGCGCCTCACGCGCGCGACCAAGTCACTCGAATCCGCGCGGCAGCGTTGGGACGGCACCAGCCGTGGTCGCCGCTCCTACCATCGGGCGGTGGACCGCTGGCACGATGCCGTGTCGGAGGCCTGTTTCACGGCCGACAGCGACACGCTGCGCGCGGTCGCCGCCGAGCTCGACGTCTGACACCAACCTCCCCACCCTCGCCCCGGCTCCGGCCGGGGTTTTTTCTTGCCCGCACGATTGCGGCTGTGCACTGTGCCGGCAGGAAGAGTAACCAAAGCCGTCTGTCTCTGGCTGCGCGGTCTCCCGCCGCTGATCCCGGAGATCCGCCGGCGCCCCGATACCGTCCGCGCCAGCGTCTGGAGACTGCCTCCCGGCCCCGATCGCCAGCGCGAGCGGT
>CAYYZI010000530.1:0-2268 GCA_964475675.1 uncultured Geminicoccaceae bacterium | reverse complement strand
GCAGCTCGCCCATGTCGGTACCCAGGGTGGGCTGGTAGCCCACCGCCGAGGGGATGCGGCCCAGGAGCGCCGAGACCTCGGCACCGGCCTGGGTGAAGCGGAAGATGTTGTCGATGAAGAGCAGCACGTCCTGCCCTTCCTGATCCCGGAAATACTCGGCCACGGTCAGCCCGGTGAGACCGACCCGGGCGCGGGCGCCGGGCGGCTCGTTCATCTGGCCGTAGATCAGCGCCACCTTGGAGTTCTCGGGATGCTCGAGGTCGATCACTCCGGACTCGATCATCTCGTGATAGAGGTCGTTGCCCTCGCGGGTCCGCTCGCCGACCCCGGAGAACACCGACACACCGCCATGCGCCTTGGCGATGTTGTTGATCAGCTCCATGATCAGCACCGTCTTGCCGACGCCGGCGCCGCCGAAGAGGCCGATCTTGCCGCCCTTGGGATAGGGGGTCAGCAGGTCCACCACCTTGATGCCGGTGACCAGCACCTCCTCCTCCGTCGACTGGTCGACGAAGGGCGGCGCCGGTGCATGGATGGGGGCGCTGGCCTTGGCCGTCACCGGCCCGCGCTCGTCCACCGGCTCGCCGATGACGTTGAGGATGCGCCCCAGCGTCTCGCGCCCGACCGGCACGGTGATCGGCGCCCCGCTGTCGAGCACTTCATGGCCTCGCACCAGCCCGTCGGTGGTGTCCATGGCGATCGTGCGCACCGTCGACTCGCCGAGATGCTGGGCCACCTCGAGGACCAGCCGGCGGCCGTCGATCTCGGTCACCAGGGCGTTGAGGATGGCCGGCAGCGGACCGTCGAACTGGACGTCGACGACGGCGCCCATCACCTGGGCCACCCGTCCGACCGCTACGTTTTCCTTGCTCACGGCGTCCGTCATATCGTTACTCCAAGACAAACCGTCGGCGTCAGAGCGCTTCCGCGCCGGAGATGATCTCGATGAGTTCCTTGGTGATCTGGGCCTGGCGCGTGCGGTTGTAGCGCAGCGTCAGGCGATGGATCATCTCGCCCGAATTGCGCGTCGCATTGTCCATCGCGGCCATCCGGGCACCCTGCTCGCCGGCTGCGTTCTCGACCAGCGCCCGGTAGATCTGCACCGCCAGGTTGCGCGGCAGCAGCGCCCCCAGGATGACGCTCTCCTCGGGCTCGAACTCGTAGACCGCGCCCGCCTCGTCCTCCGGCTTTTCCGCCTCCGGCGGCTCCACCGGAATGATCTGGTTGTAGGTCACCACCTGGGTGATGATCGAGCGGAAGCGGTTGAAGATCAGGGTGCAGACGTCGAACTCGCCGGCCTCGAACAGCTCGGCGAGCCGCTCCGCGATCATCCGCGCATCGGCGAACTCCATGCGCCGCTTGCCGGCCACCCCGCTGATGTAGTCGAGGATCAGATCGCCGTATTCGCGGCGCAGCATGTCGCGCCCCTTGCGGCCGACGCAGAGCAGCTTGACTTCCTTGCCGTCGGCCCGCAGCCGGGCGATCCGCTGCCGCGCGGCCCGCACGATGGAGCTGTTGAAGCCGCCGCACAGGCCGCGGTCGGCGGTCATCACCACCAGCAGATGGACCTGATCCCTGCCGTTGCCCGACAGCAGCTTGGGCGCTTCCGGCAGCTCCGCCACTCCGGCCGCCAGATTGCCCATGATCTCGGCCATGCGCGCGGCATAGGGACGCGAGGCCTCGGCCTGCGCCTGGGCGCGTCGCAGCTTGGAAGCCGCCACCAGCTTCATGGCGCTGGTGATCTTGCGCGTCTGCTTGACGCTGGCGATGCGGTTCCGGAGCTCCTTGAGGCTGGGCATCGGCCGACCTCAGGCGAAGGTCTTGGCGAACTTGTCGAGCAGCTCCTTGAGCCTCTTCTCGGTGGCCTCCTCGAGATCGCCGCTGCTGCGGATGGCGTCGAGAATGTCCTGGCCCTGCTCGCGCAGCTCGTTGAGGAACTCCCGTTCGAAGCGCACCACCTCGCGCACCGGGATGGGATCGAGATAGCCGTGCACCCCGGCATAGATGACGCAGACCTGCTCCTCGAGGGGCATCGGCTGGAACTGCGGCTGCTTGAGGAGTTCGGTCAGCCGCGCGCCGCGATTGAGCAGGCGCTGGGTGGCGGCATCGAGATCCGAGGCGAACTGGGCGAAGGCCGCCATCTCGCGATACTGGGCGAGCTCCAGCTTGACCCGACCGGCCACCTTTTTCATGGCCTTGATCTGCGCCGCCGAGCCCACCCGCGACACCGACAGACCCACATTGAGGGCGGGTCGGATGCCCTGATAG
>CAYYZI010000529.1:0-2274 GCA_964475675.1 uncultured Geminicoccaceae bacterium | reverse complement strand
ACACGTCGGAGGTGGGCACGCGGAAGGCCATGCCGGTGAGCTTGCCGTTCAGTTCGGGCAGCACCACGCCCACGGCCTTGGCGGCGCCGGTGGAGGACGGAATGATGTTCTCCAGGATGCCGCGGCCGCCGCGCCAATCCTTCATGGAGGGACCGTCGACGGTCTTCTGGGTGGCAGTGGCGGCGTGCACGGTGGACATCAGGCCGCGCTTGATGCCCCAGTTGTCGTGCAGCACCTTGGCCACCGGGGCCAGGCAGTTGGTGGTGCAGGAGGCGGCGGAGACGATGCTCTGGCCGGCATAGCTGTCGTGGTTCACGCCATAGACGAACATGGGGGTGCCATCCTTGGAAGGCGCGGACATGATCACCTTCTTGGCGCCGGCATCGATGTGTTTCTGGCAGGTCTCCTCGGTGAGGAAGAAGCCGGTGCACTCGAGCACCAGATCCACGTCGATGTCGCCCCACTTGAGGTCGGCCGGATCGCGCTCGGCGGTCAGGCGGATGGTCTTGCCGTCCACCACCAGGTTGCCGCCCTCGGCCTTCACGTCACCGGCGAAACGGCCGTGCACCGAGTCGTACTTGAGCATGTAGGCCAGGTAGTCGGCGTCCAGCAGGTCGTTGATGCCGACCACTTCCAGCTCCGGGAACTCCTTGTGGATGGCGCGGAAGGCCATGCGGCCGATGCGGCCGAATCCGTTGATACCAACTTTGATGGTCATGTCGTTGATCTCCAGTCAGTCAAAAAATTGGGGTCGTAAATCAGAGTACCGACTTGACGGCCTTGACCACGTTCTCCGCGGTCAGACCGAAGTGCTTGAACAGTTCGCCGGCCGGGGCGGATTCGCCGAAGCGATCCACGCCGATGATGCGGCCCTTGGCGCCCACGTACTTGTACCAGTAGTCGGGCACGCCGGCCTCCACGGCCACCCGGGCGGTGACGTCGGACGGCAGCACCGATTCCTTGTAGTCGTCGTCCTGCTGCTCGAAGACCTCGGCGCAGGGCATGGAGACCACGCGCACCTTCCTGCCTTCGTCAGCGAGGGTCTTGGCGGCCTCCATGGCCAGGCCCACTTCGGAGCCGGTGGCGATGATGATGGCCTCGGGGGTGCCGTCGCAGTCCTGCAGCACGTAGCCGCCATGGGCGATTTCGGTGAGCTGATCGTCGGAGCGCACCTGATGGGGCAGGCCCTGGCGGGAGAAGATCAGGCAGGTGGGGCCGGCCTGGTACTCGATGGCCGCCTTCCAGGCCACGGCGCTCTCGACCGCATCACACGGACGCCAGACCTGCATCTTCGGAATCATGCGCAGGGTGGCGATCTGCTCCACCGGCTGGTGGGTGGGGCCGTCCTCGCCCAGGCCGATGGAGTCGTGGGTGTAGACGAAGATGCTGCGGATCCCCATCAGGGCGGCCATGCGCAGGGCATTGCGCGCATATTCGGAGAACATCAGGAAGGTGCCGCCGAAGGGGATGAAGC
This sequence comes from uncultured Geminicoccaceae bacterium, assembly GCA_964475675.1. GTDB lineage: Bacteria > Pseudomonadota > Alphaproteobacteria > Geminicoccales > Geminicoccaceae > JALSRW01. The sequence goes on along the minus strand of CAYYZI010000529.1, from coordinate 800 downwards.
CGCCGTGCAGGGCCACGCCGTTCATGATCGCGGACATGCCGAACTCGCGCACGCCGTAGGAGATGTAGTTGCCGTCGGCCACTGTGTCGGTGATCTGCTTCGCTTCCGGCCAGGCGGTGAGGTTGGACGGAGTCAGGTCGGCGGAGCCGCCCAGGAACTCGGGCAGGGCCTTGGCGTAGGCGGTGATGGCGTTCTGGGAGGCCTTGCGCGAGGCGATCGACTCGCCCTTCTCGTCGGTGGCCTTGATGTAGTCGTCGGCCACCTTCTGCCAGTCGGCGGGCAGCTCGCCCTTCATGCGGCGTTCGAACTCGGCGGCCAGTTCCGGGAATTCCTGCTTGTAGGCAGCGAACTTCTCGGCCCAGTGGGCTTCGGCCTGCTTGCCCTTTTCGCGCGCATCCCAGCCCTGGTAGATCTCGTCCGGAATCTCGAACGGCGCGTAGGGCCAGTTCAGGTTCTCGCGGGTGGCCTTGATCTCGTCGTCGCCCAGCGGCGCGCCGTGGCAGTCGTGGCTGCCGCACAGGTTGGGCGCGCCGTAACCGATCACGGTCTTGCAGCAGATCAGGCTGGGCTTGTCGTTGACCGACTTGGCTTCGCGGATGGCCTTGTCGATGGCCTCGGCGTCGTGGCCGTCCACGTCGCGGATCACGTGCCAGCCGTAGGCCTCGAAACGCTTGGGCGTGTCTTCGGTGAACCAGTGCTCGGTGTGGCCGTCGATGGTGATGCCGTTGTCGTCCCAGAAGGCGATCAGCTTGCCCAGCCCCCAGGTGCCGGCCAGAGCGCAGGACTCGTGGGAGATGCCT
>CAYYZI010000528.1:0-2275 GCA_964475675.1 uncultured Geminicoccaceae bacterium | reverse complement strand
AACGGGCGATTAACATAGACCCGCATGATTTTCCCCGGCCGTTGCCGGCCCGCCTGCGCTGTCCTACAACCGGCCCGCCACCAACCACCGGATCCCCGCGCCATGACCTTGTTCGCCGTATACCCGCAGGCCGCCCTGCTGGACGCCCTTCTGGCGGTCAGTGAAAGGGCCGGTGCGGCCACCCTGCGCTATTACGAAGGCGGGACCGAGACCCGCTACAAGGCCGATGCGTCGCCGGTCACCGCCGCCGACGAGGCGGCCGAGGCGATCATCCTCGAGGAACTGCGGCGTCTCACTCCGGAGGTGCCGGTGATCGCCGAGGAAGCGGTGGCCGCCGGGCATGTCCCCGAGATCGGCAGCGGCCCCTTCTGGCTGGTCGATCCGCTCGACGGTACCAAGGAGTTCCTCTCGAAAAACGGCGAGTTCACGGTCAATATCGGTTTGGTGGAAGAGGGCCGGCCGGTGCTGGGCGTGGTCCATGCGCCGGCGCTGGGTACCTCCTGGCACGCGGCCGAGGGCCATGGCGCCTTTCGCCGCGACCGCGAAGGCCAGCGTGCGATCAGCGTGCGACGGGCGGATCCGGCCCGTCTGGTGGCGGTCGCCAGCCGCTCCCATCGCGACGCCGAGACCGATGCCTGGCTCGAGCGCCACGGCATCGCCGAGACCATCGCCGCCGGCAGCTCGCTCAAATTCTGCGTGATCGCCGAGGGCCGCGCCGATGTCTATCCCCGTTTCGGCCCGACCATGGAATGGGATACCGCCGCCGGTCATGCGGTGCTGGCGATCGCCGGCGGCCGGGTGGTCACCGTCGAAGGCCGGCCGCTCGGCTACGGCAAGCCCTCCTTCCGCAACCCGGGCTTCATCGCCTATGGCGGCCTCGATCCCTTCTGAGCATCCCGCCTCGCGGCCGGCGCGGGGCCGCCCTTCGCGGCGCCGCTGATGGGCTGGCTGGCGCTTGTGCACCGTCTGCCACCGGAGACGGCGCATCGCCTCGCCGTTCTCGGCGCCAGGCTGGCACCGCCCCTGCCGGTCCCGCGTTCCAAGCGGCTGCGCAGCCGCCTCGGTCCCCTCGACCTTCCCCATCCGCTGGGTCTGGCCGCCGGCTTCGACAAGAACGGCGAGGCGGTGGACGGGCTCTTGCGTCTCGGCTTTTCCTTCGTCGAGATCGGCACCGTCACGCCGCGGCCGCAGCTCGGCAATCCCCGTCCGCGGCTGTTCCGGCTGCCCGAGGACGAGGCGCTCGTCAACCGCATGGGCTTCAACAATGCCGGCATGGAGCGGGTGGCGGCCGCGCTCGCGCGGCGCCGCCGCCGCGGGCTGGTGGGCGTCAATATCGGCATCAACCGCGACAGCACGGATCCGGTGGCCGATTATCGGCGGGTCTGCGAGAAGCTGGCGCCGCTCGCCGATTACGTCACCCTCAACGTCTCCTCCCCCAACACGCCGGGGCTGCGGGATCTCCAGACCGCTTCCCGGCTGCGCCCCATCCTCGAAGCCCTGCAGGAGACGCAGGCGGGTCTGGGCATCACCCGGCCGCTGTTCGTCAAGATCGCCCCCGACCTCGCGCAGGCGGAGCTGGAACCCCTGGTCGAGACCGCCATCGCCTGCGAGGTCGCCGGGCTGATCGTCGGCAACACCACCATCTCCCGGCCGGAGGGCCTGCGCTCGCCGCTTTCCCGCGAGCCGGGCGGCCTCAGCGGCCGACCGCTGTTTCCGCTTTCCACCGAGCTCCTGCGCAGCACCGCCCGGCTGGCCCGCGGCCGGCTCTGTCTGGTGGGCTGCGGCGGCATCTTCGACGGGCAGGATGCCTACGCCAAGATCCGCGCCGGCGCCTCGGCCCTGCAGATCTTCACCGCGCTCGTCTATCGCGGCCCGCGGGTCATCGGCCGGATCCTGCGAGAGCTCGATGGGCTGCTGGCCCGCGACGGTTTTGCCCGCCTCGAGGACGCGGTCGGCGCCGATCTCTAGCCGGGGCCGCGGGCTCGGGGGCCTTGCCGCCGGGCCTCTCGGCGCGCATCTTGGGAGCGATCGGCAGGAGCCTCACCCCGCCGGCAGGTCCGGTCCCTCGCATCGAACAGGTCGAGCATGGATTCCTTCATCCGCGTGCGCGGCGCGCGCGAGCACAATCTCAAATCCATCGATGTGGACATTCCGCGCCACCGGCTGGTGGTGATCACCGGCCTGTCCGGCTCGGGCAAGAGCTCGCTGGCCTTCGACACCATCTATGCCGAGGGCCAGCGCCGCTACGTGGAAAGTCTCTCGGCCTATGCCCGCC
>CAYYZI010000527.1:0-2280 GCA_964475675.1 uncultured Geminicoccaceae bacterium | reverse complement strand
GGGTGTCGGGCAGTGCCCCCCATTCGGCCCAGGACCCGTCATAGAGGGCGGCATCGGCGATGCCGAGGCGGTGCAGGGCGAGATTGATCACCGCCGCCGAGACTCCGGAGCCGCAGCTGGTGACCACCGGCCGCTCGAGATCGACCCCGGCCCGGGCGAAGATGGCACGCAGCTCGGCCGCTGGTCTGAGGGTGCCGTCCTCGGCGATCAGCTCCTGATAGGGAAGATCGATGCTGCCGGGGATGTGGCCGCCGCGCAGGCCGGGCCGGGGTTCGGGCTCGGTGGCGTGGAAGCGGCCCCGCGAGCGGGCATCGACGATCTGTTCGCTGCGGCGGGTGAGGTTGGCGCGGATCTGGTCGAGCTCGCGCAGCAGCAGGTTGTTCTGGCGCGGGGTGAAATGGCGCTCCAGCGGATGCACCGGCAGATCCTCGACCGGTCTTCCCTCGGCCAGCCATTTGTCGAGGCCGCCGTCCAGCACCGCCACATCCTCGTGGCCGAACACCCGGAACATCCACCAGACCCGGGCGCTGGCGCAGAAGCGGTTGGCATCGTAGACGACGATCCGGAGCCCGTCGCCGAGCCCCAGCCGCCGTACCCGGCTCGAAAAGCGCACCGGATCGGGCAGCCGGTGGGGGTGCAGCCCCTCCTGCACGCAGATCTCGTCGAGATCGAAGAACACCGCCCCCGGGATGTGCCGTTCCTCGTATTCCCGGCGCGGGTCTCGGCCGGCCGCGGGCAGGCACCAGGTGGCATCCACCACCCGCACATCGGGGGCGTCGAGATGGCGGGCCAGCCAGTCGGTCGTAACCAGCGCGTCTTGGAGGCGGTCGGCCATGGGCGGTGTCGCTCCTTCAATCGGCGAGCCAGGGCGGGACCGGCAGGCCCTTCTCGCGCAGGAAGGCGGGATTGTAGAGCTTGCTCTGATAGCGCTGGCCGCCATCGGCGAGAATGGTGACGATGGTGTGTCCCGGCCCCAGCATCTTCGCTACCCGCACCGCACCGGCGATGTTGATGCCCGAGGAGCCGCCCAGGAGCAGCCCTTCGCCGGTGACCAGATCGAACAGATAGGGCAGGGCCTCCTCGTCGGGTATCTGGACCGCATCGTCCACCGGCGCGCCTTCGAGGTTGGCGGTGATCCGGCCCTGGCCGATGCCCTCGGTGATCGAGGAGCCCTCGGCCTTGAGCTCGCCATGCTTGTAGTAGTGATAGAGCGCGGCGCCCATCGGATCGGCGAGGACGATGCGGACTTCGGGATTGCGCTCCTTGAGATACATGCCGACCCCGGCCAGGGTGCCGCCGGTGCCCACCGCGCAGGTGAAGGCGTCGATGCGGCCGCCGGTCTGCTGCCAGATCTCGGGCGCGGTCATGCGGTAATGGCCGTCGCGGTTGGCCACATTGTCGAACTGGTTGGCCCAGATGGCGCCGTTGGGCTCGACCGCCGCCCGCTCCTCCGCCAGCCTTCGCGAATAATGCACATAGTTGTTGGGATCGCGATAGGGCACGGCCGGCACCAGCACCAGTTCGGCGCCGAGCAGGCGGATCAGATCCTTCTTTTCCTGGCTCTGGGTCTCGGGCATGACGATCACGGTGCGGTAGCCCTTGGCGTTGCCGATCACCGCCAGACCGATGCCGGTATTGCCCGCCGTGCCCTCGACGATCACCCCGCCGGGACGCAACCGGCCCTTCTCCTCGGCATCCTTGATGATGGCCAGCGCCGCCCGGTCCTTGATACTTCCGCCGGGATTGAGAAATTCGCACTTGCCGAGAATCTCGCAGCCGGTCATCTCCGAGACGCGCCGCAGGCGGATGAGGGGGGTCTCGCCGACGATCTCGGGCACGCTCTTGCGGATATCCATTATCGGAGTGTCCATGGTGGCAAACGACATGGTTCGGGGTTTAGTGTCCGCATCCGCCGGCGGCAAGGCCGTTAGCCGTACGGTTGGGCCGACATCGCCGTGAAGGGCGGTCAGGAGGCGGTGCTGCGCTTTCTCCGCGAGCGGGCACTGCCGCGGCCGGTGGAGCGCATCGACACCCATGCCGCCATTCTGCTGCTGGCCGGCGACCGCGCCTACAAGATGAAGCGGGAGGCGCGCTACAGCTTTCTCGATTTTTCGAGCCTCGAGAAACGCCGCCGCGCCTTGGAAGCCGAGCTCGCCCTCAACCGCCGCACCGCCCCCGAGCTCTATCTCCGCCTCCTGCCGGTGGTGCGGCAGGCGAACGGGAGGCTTTCCGGTTTTTGTAAGGCTCCGGCTTGTGGAAATCAGCGGTCCCGATGGAAAA
>CAYYZI010000526.1:0-2287 GCA_964475675.1 uncultured Geminicoccaceae bacterium | reverse complement strand
CGAGGCCGTGGTGCTGCTGGAACGGGACGGCGGGGTGGCGGAGATCACCCTCAATCGTCCCGACAAGCTCAACGCGTTCAACATCGAGATGCACCGTCTGCTGGCGCGCTACCTCGAGGAGCTGGAGGCCGAGGAGGAAACGCGGGTGGTGCTGCTGACCGGCGCCGGCCGCGGTTTCTGTGCCGGCCAGGATCTGGGCGACCGGGTGATGGGCGAGGAGGAGCGGGCACCGGATCTCGGCGAGACCCTGGAGACCCTCTACAATCCCCTGATCCGCCGCCTCCGCCGCCTCGAAAAGCCGGTGATCTGCGCCGTCAACGGCGTTGCCGCGGGGGCCGGCGCCAATCTGGCGCTGGCCTGCGACATCGTGCTGGCCGCCCATTCCGCGAGCTTCATCCAGGCCTTCTGCCGGATCGGTCTGGTGCCCGACTCGGGCGGCACCTGGTTCCTGCCGCGGCTGGTGGGCGATGCCCGGGCACGCGGCTTGGCCCTTCTCGGCGAAAAGCTGCCGGCCGAACAGGCCGCCGCCTGGGGCCTGATCTGGCGGGCGGTGCCCGATGCCGAGCTCATGGGCGAGGCCCGCGATCTGGCGCGCCGGCTGGCCACCGCCCCGACCCGGGGGCTGGCCCTGATCAAGCAGGCGCTGGAGGCTTCTTGGTCCAACGATCTCGATGCCCAGCTCGATCTCGAGCGCGATCTCCAGCGCGAGGCCGGGCGCACCGAGGACTACCGCGAAGGCGTCCGGGCCTTTCTCGACAAGCGCCAACCCGTGTTCCGGGGGCGCTGATGCCGGCGCTGTCCAGCGATGCCGCGATCGGCATCGTCGGTGCCGGCACCATGGGCGCCGGCATCGCCCAGCTCGCCGCCACCGCCGGCCATCGGGTACTGCTGTTCGACAATCGCGCCGATGCCGCGAGCAGCGCCATCGCCGGTATCGCCCGCCGCCTCGAGAGCTCGGTCGAGAAGGGCCGGCGCAGCGCTGCCGAGGCGCAGGCGATCCTGTCGCGGCTGCAGGCCGCCTCCAGCCTGGCCGATCTGGCCCCGGCGGCGCTGGTGATCGAGGCGGTGGTCGAGGATGCGGCGGTCAAGCGGGCGCTCTTTGCCGAGCTCGAAGCGCTGGTGACTCCCCGGACCATCCTCGCCACCAACACCTCCTCGCTGTCGATCACCGCCCTCGCCGCCGGCCTCGCCCGGCCGGAGCGGGTGGTCGGCATGCATTTTTTCAATCCCGCGCCGGTGATGGCGCTGGTGGAGATCGTCTCCGGTCTCGAAACCGCGCCGCAGGTGGCCGAGACGGTGTTCGCCACGGCGCAGGCCTGGGGCAAGGAGCCGATCCATGTGCGCAATACTCCGGGCTTCGTCGTCAACCGTGTGGCCCGGCCCTTCTACGGCGAGGGATTCCGGCTGCTGGCCGAAGGTGCCGCCGATGCCGCCACCCTCGATGCCGTCTACCGCGATTGCGGCGGCTTTCGCATGGGGCCCTTCGAACTGGTCGATCTGATCGGCCTCGACGTCAATCTCGCCGTTACGAAAAGCGTGTTCGCGGCCTGCCATTTCGATCGCCGCTACACGCCTTCGCTGCTGCAGGAAGAGATGGTCGCCGCCGGCCGCCTCGGCCGCAAGACCGGCCGCGGCTTCTACGATTACGGGGAGGGCGGCGGGCGGCCCGAACCCGCCTCGGAACCCGACGGGCCGGTACCGGCGGAGATCACCGTCGAGGGCCATCTCGGACCGGCCGAACCGCTGCTCGATCTGGCCCGCGAGGCGGGCATCGCGGTCCGCTGGCAGCCGCACGGCCCGGGTCTGGTGCATCTCGGCGAGACGGTGCTGCTGATGACCGACGGCATCGCCGCCAGCGAACATGCGGCGCGCCAGAACCGGCCGGTGGTGACCTTCGATCTGTGTGGCGATTTCGGAACGGCGAAGCGGATCGCGATCGCCGCCGCCGGTCGCTGCGAGCCGGCCCATGTGGCGGCCACCGCCGGCCTGTTCCAGGCGATGGGCAAGAAGGTGACGCGGATCGCCGATCTGCCCGGCATGGTGATCCTGCGCACGCTTGCCATGCTCGCCAACGAGGCCGCCGATCTCGTGCATCACGGCATCGCCGGGCCGGAGGCCATCGATCTCGCCATGCGCAAGGGGGTGAACTATCCCCGAGGTCCCCTGGACTGGGCGCGGAAGGTCGGCTGGCTGCGGATCCTCGAATGTCTCGATCATCTCGCCCGCAGCTACGGTGAGGAGCGCTACCGCTGTTCCCTGTGGCTGCGCCAGCGGCTGTGGCAGGAGG
>CAYYZI010000525.1:0-2291 GCA_964475675.1 uncultured Geminicoccaceae bacterium | reverse complement strand
TCTACTGCCACGTGGTGCAGACCGAGGAGCTGCTGGGCTTCTACACGCGTTGAGCGACGGGAGAGGCCGTGGTGCCGGCCGCCCGGTCCGCCCTCACCCGACTGCACCATGCCCGGCGGAAGGGACGGGCTCCGCGGCCGATCCCTCCGGCGCCGGCAACAGCCGTCCCTTTGACAGCTTCGAGGGAACCCGGCAATTCTGCATTCGTGTCGATAAAGAGGTCGTGAACAACCCGGAGGGGAGGTGGAACATGACCCTGAATTCCCATTGCCGCGAGCGGCGTCCCTACGAGAGGATGCGCCACGCATCCCGTGTGGCCGCCATCGCCCTGCTGCTGACCGGCGGTCCGGTGGTCGCCGCCGGCACCGACTGGCCGGTCTATGGCGGCAACATGGCCAACTGGGGCTACAGCGAACTGGCCCGGATCGACAGGAGCAACGTCAAGGACCTCGATCTGGCCTGGGCCTTCTCCCTGGGCACGCTGCTCTCCCAGGAAAGCCGGCCGCTGGTGGTCGATGGCACCCTCTATGTCACCAGCTCGGCCGGGCCGCGTCACGTCTATGCGCTGGATGCCACTACCGGCGAGATGAAATGGCAGGCCGGATTCGAAATGCCGGAGGGGGTCCAGCAGTATGGCTGCTGCGGCCAGGTCAACCGCGGCCCGGCCTATGCCGACGGGGTGCTCTACGTGGGCCGGCTGGACGGCAGGCTGACCGCGCTGGACGCCGATAGCGGCAAGGAACTGTGGACCGCCGAGGTGGTCGACTACACCCAGGGTGCGGTGATCACCTCGCCGCCCCTGGTAGTGAAGGACAAGGTGATCGTCGGCTTCGGCGGCGGCGAATACGGGGTGCGGGGTTATGTCTCCGCCTTCGAGGCGAAGACCGGCGAGCGACTGTGGAAGACCTGGACCATTCCCGGTCCGGGAGCGCCCGGCAACGAGAGCTGGAAGGGCGATTCCTGGAAGCATGGTGGCGGTGCCCCGTGGCTGGTGGCCTCCTACGATGCGGAGCGCAACCTCGTCTATTACGGCACCAGCAATCCCTCGCCCTGGAACGCCGCGGTGCGCGGCCCCAACACCTCGGATTACGGGCCCTTCACCAACAAGTGGACGGCGGCGACCATCGCCCTCGACGCCGATACCGGCGAAATCGTCTGGGGCTTCCAGGGCACCCCGCACGATGCCTGGGACTATGACGGGGTCAACGAGCTGGTACTGGCCGATCTCGACATCGATGGCGACGGCAAGAAGGAGCCGTTGGGTCTGAAGGCGGACAGGAACGGCTTCTTCTTCGTCCTCGACCGCAGCAGCGGCAAGGCGCTCCGGGCCGATCCCTTCGTCACCGTCAACTGGGCCAAGGGCTACGATCTCGAGGCCCAGCGGCCGATCGAGGATCCCGCCAAGCGCCCCGGGGTGGGCAGGAAGGCGGTGGACATCTGCCCCAATCTGCTGGGCGGCAAGAACTGGCAGCCGATGGCCTTCAGTCCGGACACCGAGCTCGTCTACATTCCCTCCAACAATCTCTGCATGGACATGGAGGACAGCGAGGTCGAGTACCGCCGCGGCATGTTCTATCTGGGCAAGGAGTTCCCCACCAAGGAGGGGCCCGGGGGATATCTCGGCGAGCTGATCGCCTGGGATCCGGTCCAGGGGAAAAAGGTCTGGGGCGTCAAGGAGAAGTGGCCGTTCAACGGCGGCGTGCTGACGACAGCGGGCGGGCTGGTGTTCGCCGGCAATTACGAGGGGCTGTTCCGGGCCTTCGATGCGAAGAGCGGCGAGCTCCTTTGGCAGAAGCGGCTCGGCTCCGGCATCCATGCCGCCCCGATCACCTATGAAGTGGACGGCAGGCAGTATGTGGCGGTGGTGGTCGGCCGCTCGCAGACGATCCCCGGCTTCCTGGGGGATGTCGGCCGCCGCATGTACGCCGCCGTGCCACAGGGCGGCATGCTGTTCGTGTTCGCACCCGACGGCTGAGGTCCGGCATGGCCTCGCGTTTCGTCGTCCGGGGCCTTCTGGCCCTGCTGCTCGCCGCCGCGGCCACGCCGCCGGCGGCGGCAGCCCCGCTGCGGGTGTGCCTCGATCCCGACAACCCGCCCTTCTCCATGGCCGAAGGGGAACGCCACGGCATCTATTTCGATCTGGCGACCAGGATCGCCGAACGTCTGGAGCGGCCGCTGGAGGTGGTGTGGTGGCCGACCAACATCGGCAAGCGGGCGATCCGGCTCCAGCTCCTTTCCGGCAAATGCGCGGCGATGATGGGAGTCCCTTTCGTCAAAGGGCCGATGGGACC
>CAYYZI010000524.1:0-2302 GCA_964475675.1 uncultured Geminicoccaceae bacterium | reverse complement strand
ACCCCCTCCTCCGCCACCAGCGCGAAGATATGCTCCGGATCGACCTTCCGCAGACAGACATGGGTGGCGCCGATCGCGGTCACCCCCCAGGTGAAGGTCCAGCCGTTGCAGTGGAACATGGGCAGGGTCCAGAGATAGACCGAATCGGGCCGCAGCCCCATGACCAGCGCATTGCCGAGGGCGTTCAGATAGGCGCCCCGATGATGATAGACGACACCCTTGGGATTGCCGGTGGTGCCCGAGGTGTAGCACAGCGACAGCGCCTGCCACTCGTCCTCCGGCAGGCGCCAGGGAAACTCCGGGTCGCCGGTCTCGAGGAAGCTCTCGTATTCCATCTCCCCGAGCCGTTCGCCGGGCTCCGCCGGATCGACGATGTCGATCACCCGGAGCGGCCGCTGCACCCGCATCAGCGCCTGGCGGATGACCGGCGAAAAGGCGCTGTCGGTGAGCAGCACCTTGGCCTCGCCATGTTCCAGAATGAAGGCGATCGCCGCCGCGTCGAGGCGGATGTTGAGGGCGTTGAGGACCGCCCCGGCCATGGGGATGCCGTAATGGGCCTCGAGCATCGGCGGGATGTTGGGACACATCACCGCCACCGTGTCGCCGCGCCCGACACCCGCGCGGGCGAGCGCACTGGCCAGCCTGCGGCAACGGGCGGCGAAGCTGCCGTAGGTGAAACGCTGCTGGCCGTAGACGACGCCTACCCGGTCGCGGAACACCGCGCCCGCCCAGCGCAGAAAGTCGATCGGTGACAGGGCGCGGTAGTTGGCGGGGTTCTTGTCGAGCGCGATATCGAAGATTCCGCTGTCCGCCGGATCCATCGGGGATGCCTCCTGTCGGCCTCGCTGGCGATGTTCGCACTCTTATCGCGCTGCGCCGGGGCTCGCCAGACCCGACGACATCTCCGCCGCGCCGCTTCGGGCATGCTCCCGCTCGGCCAGGATGCAGAGCAGCAGCACCGCCACCGTCGCCTGGTAGATGGTGTTGAAATAGTTCTGCAGCAGGCTCTGGGCGATCAGATCGGCGATCAGGGCCAGCGCCAGGGTACGGGCCAGCGGGTCGGAGGCAACGCGTGCCACCTGCAGCGCCCGGCGGGCGAGCCAGGCCACCAGCACGGCAATCAGAGCGAGGCCGAGCCAGCCCCCTTCCACGAAGAAACGCACGAACTCGTTGTGCGGCCATTCGAGCAGGCGCTGGCCGTCGAGCCAGGGCCGGCCGGCGGCGAGAGTCTGGCGCACCGCGCCGATGCCGAGGCCAAAGGGATGATCGAGAGCTGCGGTCAGCCACCAGGCGAGGCTGTGCAGGCGGCCGGAGCTGTAGTCGCCGCCCACCGCGGATGTGAGCCGCAGCCAGAGGGCGTCACTCACCAGCCAGGTGAAGAGTGCGAACAGCAGGACGGCGGGCAGCAGCAGGCGCAGGAAGCGACGGCCACGCGACCCCGCCGGCCGCGTGCGCAGATCGAAGAACACCCACAGCAGAAATGTGAGGATGGTGGTCCGGGTCGCCGCCAGGAACAGGAAGGCGAGGGCCAGCGCGGCCAGGGACAACAGCAGCGCGCGTTGGAGCGGACGGGCGCTCTGCGTGACCCGGGTGCCGATCAACAGCAGCGCCAGCAGGCTCAGGCTGCTGTGGGTGACGAGCGAGCCGCTCATGTCCACCCGACGCACCCCGGCGATGCCGCGCACCAGCTCCTGGGGTTCCCGCAGATCCAGCAGCAGCAGGCTGGCCAGCAGGTAGAGGCCCAGCAGCAGCAACACCAGCCGTGGCACATCGGTCTCGCCCAGCGCGGCGGCGATGTTGGGCGCTGCCAGCACGGCGATCAGCACCAGCAGGATCTTGTAATCGAGGGGATCGAAGGGGCGGGTGAGGTTGGCCAGCGCCAGCAGCAGGAACAGCGTCAGCAGGAACATCGGCACGTCGCGGTCGCGCGCCGAAAGCCGCGGCCGCGAAAGAATGCTGGAGAAGGCGAGCAATCCGATCACCGTCGAGAAGGCGACCACCCGCAGGCTGCCCAGCCCGTGCGCCTGCGCCATGCTGGAGGACAGGAAAGCGAAGGCGAAGGCGATCACCAGAAGGGCCTGGGGCATGGGTGCCACCAACAGGGCTCGGCCGGGGAGGATGTCGCTCTCCTCGCGGTTCGATTGACAGGGTATTCAATTAACAGTTGAATATCTGCCGTGCAACCACGGATCCAGCGCGATGCCGGTCGCCAAGCTCAAGCCTTTCCCGCTGCTGCGCGAGGCGCTCGAGCGCAGCCGGCTGGTGGAGAACCTCGCCGTGATCGTCGCCGTGAACTGGGTTT
>CAYYZI010000523.1:0-2326 GCA_964475675.1 uncultured Geminicoccaceae bacterium | reverse complement strand
GGAGGGTGATCGACAACCCCTTCGCCGAGGCCGATCCGATCCTCCTGGTTCCCGCCATCCGCCCGGACGTCGCCCTCTTCCACGCACCGCTCGCCGATCGCGCCGGCAATGTCTGGATCGGTGTGCGCCGCGAGCTGATGACCATGGCCCATGCCGCCGTACGCTGCCTGGTCACGGTCGAGACCATCACCGGAGAGGATCTCCTGGCCGAAGACCGCACCGCCGCCGGCACCATCCCGGCACTCTATGTCGAGGCCGTCGCCGAAGCCCCCGAGGGTGGCTGGCCGGTAGGGCTGCAGGGCAGCTACCCGCCGGATCATGCCTGGCTCGGCCGCTATGCCCGGGAGGCCCGGAGCGAGGCGGGGTTCGCGACCATGCTGGCGGAGTTTCTGGCGGCATGACCCGGGACGAAACCCTGCTGCTGATCGCCGAGATCGCCCGCCTGCTCGAAGGCTGCCGTCATGTGGCGGTGGGCGCATTGTCGCCGATCCCCGCTGCCGGAGCATTGCTGGCGCGCGAGCTCGCCGGCGGGGCGGTGCGCGTCTCGATTCTCGGCAGCCGCCGCCACAGCCCGTTTACCGAGGGCGGTCGGGAGCTGTTCGACTGTGCGGCGCAGGGGCGGATCGACGCCTTCTTCCTGAGCGGGGTGCAGATCGACGGCGCCGGCAACGTCAATCTTCTGGGGCTCGCCGAGGATGGCCGCATCACTCGCCGCTTCGCCGGCAATTTCGGCGCCCCCTATCTGGCCTTCCTGATCCCCCGGCTCATTCTCTTCCGCACCGATCACAGCCCGCGCACGCTGGTGGAGAAGGTCGACCATGTGACGGCGCCGGGAAGCGGCCCGCCGGGCGTCTGGCGGAAGGGAGGGCCGGTAGCATTGCTCACCCCGCGCTGCCGCTTCGCCTTCCGGGACGGGCGTTTTCTGCTCGAAAGCCTGCATCCCGGCCAGGATCTGGAAGAGGTGCGGGCACAGACGGGCTTTACCTTCGATCTGGCCGGGCAGGTAGCCGTCACCGCGCCGCCGCCGGAGGGCTGGCGCGCCTGCATCCAGGGCCCGGTGCGCGAGGCGATGGCCGAGGTCTACCCGGCTTTCGCCGCGAGACTCGCCGGCTGAAGGTCAGCGCCGACGGCGCAGCAGCACGTAAAGCGCGCCCTCGCCGCCATGCTCGATGCGGGCCGGCGCGTAGCTCAGCACCCTTTCGCGCAATGGCGGACTTTCCAGCCAGCGCGGGGTCATCTGCCGCAGGGTGCCGCCGGTGCGCAGGCCGCGGCCGGTGATCACCAGGATGCAGCGGGCGCCGCGCGCCTGCATGCGGGAAGTGAAGGCGACCAGCGCCCGCCAGGCCTCCTCCTGGGTCATGCCGTGCAGATCGAGGCGGCCGTCGATCGGCAGATGCCCGCGCCGCAGCCGCTGCCAGCTCCGCCGGTCGAGGCCGACGGGATGGCGGGGATCGAGGCGGCGGGCCGCACCTGCCACCGGCTTGGGCGAAACGGCCGGCGGTTCGGCAGTGCCGGCCGCGACCTCGGCCGCAGGAGCCCGGTCGGGCTGCTCTTCGCGCACCGGCGCTTCGCCGAACGGCTTGGTGTCGCGCATCGCCGCCCGCCACAGGGCGAGCTCCTCGGCGGTCAGCCGGCGGCTGCGCGGAAGGCGCCGCTCACTCATCGCCGGCGGATCCCGGCTCGGGCGCTTCGGGCTCGGGCACCAGCAGTACGAGGAGGCGCTTGGGGCCGTGGGCGCCGAGCGTAAGGGCATTGGCGATATCGGCGGTACGCGAGGGGCCGGTCACCAGATTGACCGCCCGTGGCGGCATCGGCGAAAGCGCCCGCAGCCGCGCCCAGCTCTCCTCGTAGGCGCCGTCGAGCCGCGAAAGAGGCAGCACGATGATGCAGGTCTCGGGCAGGAAGGCGAGCATCACCGGTCGCTCGGGGGCGGAGACCAGCATCAGCGTGCCGGTCTCGGCGATGCCGGCGAAGGCCAGGGTCATGCCCACTGCATCCTCGGGATCGGCGTTGCCGCGCCGCACCCGCAGTAGCGGCTGCCTGTCCCAGCCGGCGGCATCGAGCATGGGGTCGGGGGCGGCCACCAGCTTCTGCGGGAGATTGTGGAGGCGCAGATAGCGTGAGGTGGCGGTGGCGATCTCGGCGAAGCTGTCGAGTCGATGCACCTCGGTCTGCACCGCCTCGGCCATCTCGGTGAACAGCGCGATCCGCGCTTCCCCCTCGACCCGCGCGCGGGCCGGAATGAGCACCGGTTCGTGACGCGACAGACGCGCCGCCACCAGCCGCCGGCGCGCTTCCTCCTCGCCGCCGGTGCCCAGGGATCGCC
>CAYYZI010000522.1:0-2334 GCA_964475675.1 uncultured Geminicoccaceae bacterium | reverse complement strand
ACGGGCTCGCCGCGCGGCGCCTCGGTCCGTCGGGCCCGCCGCCGCGGACTGCGCGGCGCCCGGGTCTCGACCTCTTCGCGTGCCGGTTCGGCCGTCACCGGCATGATTTCCAGGCGCGGGATGCTGCGCCCGGTCTGGCGTTCGATGGCCGCCACCGCACGGCTGTCGGCAGCGGTGATCAGGGTGAAGGCCCGGCCCTTGCGCCCGGCGCGGCCGGTACGGCCGATGCGGTGCACGTAATCGTCGGGAGTGTGCGGCACGTCGAAGTTGATCACCACCGGCATGTCGGTGATGTCGAGACCGCGGGCGGCGACGTCGGTGGCCACCAGATAGGTCACTTCACCGCGGCGGAAGGCATCGAGGGTGGCCTGCCGCACCGACTGGTCGAGATCGCCGTGGATGTCCCGCGCATTGAGACCCCGACGGGCGAGAAAGCGGCTCAGCCCGGAGACCTCGCGCTTGGTATTGCAGAAGATCATGGCGGTGCCGACATTCTGCGTCTCGATCAGGCGCAGCAGGGTATCGCGCTTGTGGTGCAGATCGGCGGGCACGAACACGTCCTCGACCAGCTCGGCCTTGCGTTCCGGCGCGGCCACCTCGATGGTCACCGGATCGCGCAGGAACTTGTCGGCGAGGCGCCGCACCTCCTTGGGCATGGTGGCCGAGAACAGCAGCGTCTGCTGGCGTCGCAGGAGCAGGCTGACGATGCGCTCGACATCGGGAATGAAGCCCATGTCGAGCATGCGGTCGGCCTCGTCGATGACCAGGATCTCGACGCCGCCGAGCAGCACCTTGCCGCGCTCGAACCAGTCGAGCAGCCGGCCGGGGGTGGCGATCAGGACATCGACGCCCTTCTCCAGCACCCGCTCCTGGTCGCCCATGCCGACGCCGCCGATCAGGAGCGCCATGGACAGCTTCAGGTTCTTGCCATAGGTCTCGAAATTGCGGGCCGTCTGGGTCGCCAGCTCACGCGTCGGCGACAGGATGAGGGAGCGCGGCATGCGCGCCCGGGTCCGTCCGGCGGCCAGGATCTGCAGCATCGGCAGGGTGAAGGACGCGGTCTTGCCGGTCCCGGTCTGCGCGACACCGACGACATCGCGGCGTTCGAGAATCCGCGGGATGGCCTGGGCCTGGATGGGGGTGGGTTCGGTGTAGCCGGCCTCGGTGATGGCAGCGAGAATTTCTTCGCGCAGACCGAGGTCGGCAAAGCTCTTGGGATGTTCGGTCAATCTTTGAGTATGCCTGCTGAATGCGTTTTTGGGTCACGCCGGATATGGACCAATTCCGCAAAAAGTCAATGCCCCGGCGCTCTACTGTGTTATCCGCCCCGCCATGCGCCGCCGGCCAATCCGAGGAGGAAACGCCATGCTGCTGGACCGCCGACGTTCCCTGCTGCTGATCATCGATGTCCAGGAAAAGCTGGCCCCGGCCATCGCCGAGGGCGTGGCCCGCATCGCCCGTACCCGCCTGCTGCTCGAAGGGGCGCGCCGTCTCGAGGTGCCGGTGCTGGCCACCGAACAGTACCCGAAGGGGCTCGGCCATACCGTCGCCGATCTCCTGCCCTTTCCGGAGGGCACCGAGCGGTTCGAGAAGATCGCCTTCTCGGCGATGCGCGATGCCGCCTTCGCCGGCCATCTCGCCAGCCGCGGGCGCGAGCAGATCCTGCTCTGCGGCATGGAGACCCATGTCTGCGTGATGCAGACCGCACTCGATCTGCTGGCCCGAGGCTATGCGGTGTTCGCGGTAGCCGATGCCTGCGGCTCGCGACGGGAAACCAGCCACCAGCTCGGCCTCGCCCGGTTGCGCCAGGAGGGCGCGCGAATCGTCGACAGCGAGATGGTGCTGTTCGAATGGCTGGAGGAGGCCGGAAGCGACACCTTCCGGGCGATCAGCCGGCTGATCAAATAGCCGGGCGTTCAGCCGCCGAGGAGGCGCTTGCGCTCCTCGTATTCCTCCGGAGTGATCTCGCCGCGGGCGAGGCGCTCCTTGAGAATGTCCAGCGGATCGGGACGCGCGCCCACCGAGCCTCCGCTTCCGCTCGCCCCCGCCCCCGGACCAGCGATCCCGAGCCAGCGCAGGACCAGTACCACGGCGGCGACGATCAGGACGATGGTCAGGATCATGAACAGCGGACCGAAGAACCAGCCGTATCCCATCATCGGATGTCCATATCCATAGCCCCAGTTCCCCTGGGGATCGGCGAAGGCGGGCGAAGCGAACAGCACCGGCAAGGATGCCGGCAGCAGGTTGGGAATCGCGGGCAACAATCGCATCGGTCGACTCCATGTCCGGTATCGGGCGGAACCTGTCAGCGAGGTGGCCTGCGCCGGATCC
>CAYYZI010000521.1:0-2335 GCA_964475675.1 uncultured Geminicoccaceae bacterium | reverse complement strand
CCCATACCCCCACCCACACCTCTACCAATCATAGGTCAAATATCCGAGCTCGCCGCAAGCGAACACCGAGGCATCGTAGGGCGCCAGGCAGACATCGGCGGCGGCGATCCAGAGCGGCACCCGCTCGTGCGGCACACGACCGTGAAACAGGACGGGAAGCCGATGGCGGCGGGCGAAGCCCTCGATGCGCTCCCGCTCGCGCCCCTCGCCGACCACATGCAGCCGCATGCCCGCCCGCCGTTCCGGCGTCAGGCGGGCCAGCCCCTCGAGCACTGGCCCGAGATCGTGCGTGGCATCGATCACACCGACGTAGACGAGCATCGTTTCGTCCTGCGGCACGCCGAGCTCGGCCCGCGCTTCGGCCTGTGGTCGCGGCCGGAAGAGCTCGCGGTCGATGCCCAGCGGCACCACGGCGATGCGGGCCGGGTCGAGACCGTAGGCTCGGACGAGAGCGCGCTTGAGGGGCTCGGTCTCGGCCACCACCCGGGGCAGGGAACGCAGCGCCCGACCGGCGAGATACATCGCGCCCTGCATCCGCAGACGTTTGAGACCGTGCCCGTAGTGCTCGGGGTCGGGCGCGAAATTCTCGATCGCGAGGGCGGGGACGCCCCGGGCGATCGCCCGTCGCGACAGCGTGCCGGACAGCAGCCAGGTCTTTTCCAGCACCAGATCGAAGGCGTCGAGATGGCGGTCGAGAAAGGCGTGCAGCCGGCGCACATAGGCAGCGAAGGCGAGGGCCCCCTCTCCCTTGGTGGCGGCGTCGTCCCGGGCATTGGCCGGCAAGGGCGCCCCCGGATCGAGCTCGAGCGTCCGCACGCCCTCCGGCAGCCCCTCGGCCAGATTGCGGCGGAAGGCGACGGTCACCTCCGCGAACTCCGCCATCGCTCTGGCGAGACTCAGCACGTTGCGCGTGGGGCCCACCGTCGGCAGGAGGAAGTGCGCCGGCGCCAGGTAGAGGACGCGCGGCGGCGCCGCCCTCATCGGGCTTCCGGTTCCGGTTGTACCGGCCCGTTTGTGGCGCGCTGCCGATCGACGAACGGTCGTACCAAGGGCCAGTAGCCGGCGAAAAAGCGGTCCAACGCCCCCCGCACCATGCGTTCGAAGCCGGAGGATGCGAGCTCCGCCCGAAAGGGCGGCGCGCCACCCGCCAGGAAGGCACCGTCCCCCAGTTTCCGGCAGGCCTGCAGGCGGCGGCGCTGTTCGAGGATCGTCCGGCGCTGGGCGACCATCCAGGCCACCGCCCCGCGCCATTCCGCGAACCATCCCCTGCGCAGGGCGACGGCGAGCTGCCCGAGCTCGAAGAGGAGATGGGCCGGCAGGGTGAGGATCAGGGTGCGGGTGGCGTGGATGCGCGCGAGCAGCAGCCAGCGGTTCCGGATGGTGTAATGCACCCGGGTGCGGCTGTAGCGGCCGAGCTGGCGGATCGACACGCCTTCCGCACCCTCCCCGTGGAGCACGCGGGCATCGGGTACCGCCAGGATGACGCCGCCCCGGAGGCGGATCTGCAGACCGAAATCATGGTCCTCGTTGATGTAGAAGTAGCTCTCCTCGAAGCGCAGATCGGCATCGAGGCGCGCGCGATCGAGCATGAAGCAGCAGGTGACGAGGGAATTGTTGGTGCGGATCCTGGTGCCGGCCTCCGTCACCGGTCGATCGGCATGCTCGAGGACCATCAGTCCCAGGTAATGGGCGCCGGCGCCCGCATACTGGATGATTTCCGGCCGCTCGCGATAGAGAACCGTGGCCTGGGCGGCGATCGCATCCTTGCGGGCATCGAGCGCGGTCGAAAGCGCTTCCGGGCATCCGGGAAGGAGCTCGACATCATTGTCGATGAACAGGATGCGGTCCGAGCGCGCTTCGGCGATCCCGAGATTGCGGGCGGCGCCGGCGCCCCGGTTTTCGGGCAGCCGCGCGACGCGGACCTCCGGATGGTGCCTGCGCAGATAGTCGAGACTGCCGTCGGTGGAGCCATTGTCCACCACCAGGATCTCGCAGAAGGATTCGCGCAGCCGTTCGGCCGCAGGCAGACTGCGACGCAGATGGCGCTCGCCGTTCCAGTTGACGATGCAGAGGCTCGGGCGGGTCACGGCGACGGGAATCGGCTCCTGCCTGCGAGGGAGTGGACGGAAGACGGCCCGGCGCAAGATATCAGTCGCCCCGTGGGGCGCAAGAGCGGAGCACCCCCGGGTGTGTCGTCACGCCGCTCGGATGGCTTTCCGGCGGCCGGGCCGGAATCGAGCCGCGGCGGCGAGATGGGATCGCGGTCTCCACGACAGACCGAAGAGGTGGCCTCGGGGCAGGTGTGCAGTTCGCGGGAAAGGCGTGTTTTCCCCTC
>CAYYZI010000520.1:0-2342 GCA_964475675.1 uncultured Geminicoccaceae bacterium | reverse complement strand
GAGGATTTCATGGAGAATTTGCCAATACGACGAGAAATCGGGTGTCATGCCGCTGCGCCTCCTGCCTCTCGCGCGATCCGCAGAGCAAGGGGCAAAGCGGAAGCAAAGTACTCGGCGTCGTAGGCGCGCAACAGACGGAGATACATGAGCTCGACTCTCGACAACGGTGTTCCCGTGGCCGCGCAGCGGGCGGCCAGCAGCGGTGCGGACAGGAGACCGTGCCACCGGGGGTCGAAATCCTGCAAGTAGGAACTCCCGAGAAGTGCCGGCGGTGGCCGCCAATCTGGCGGTTCGGTGTTCTCGCCGTTGCGGATCACTGCCTCTCGCATTGCTTCGGTGAGCGTCGCTTTCGAATCGCGCATGACCGAACCGCTGCAAGCCCCCAGGATCTGCTTCGGACCGAGATGTCCTTCGTCGAGAAAAGCTGCCACAAGGTGTCCGTTCAGCTCTGGTGCTTCCCCAACGATCTCGGTCGCGCGCTTGAGGAGTTCCCCGGACGCGACGGCATTGGCGTCGTCATCGCGGAATACGCTCGACAGAACGCTCAGCAGGCCTGCCCGCGCGTTGCGGATCCCGGTAGTCCAGCAGTCGATGGGTACCGCCGGCCAGAAGATCGGTGCCGCTCGATCCAGGGCCAGGGGCTGATCGATGTTGCCACGCATCGCGAGCGTACAGGCGGCTTCCGGGGCCTGGGCTAGGGCCGCGACCAGGTCGAAAAACGGCAGAGCATCGGCCTCACGACCCTGTTCGACGAGCTTCTCGATCAGCGCCCAGTCGTCGTGGCAGGGCAGCCGGCAGAGGCCGCGAAATGCGTCGGCGAAACGCGCGATGCGATCCGTACGATGGTTCCGCAGCGAGGCGAGAGCAAAGGGCTCGGACAGCCGCGGAACATCGGCAGCGACAGCACCCGGAAACGAGACGGTCGCTGGCCGAACCACATCATTGCCTGCGTACGATACGGTCAGCATCCATGGTCCCCGATCGACGTCCATGAGGTGGGAGACGTCGAACTCGGGCTCGACCTCCGCGTTCCACAACCCGAGGTCCCGCGTGAGCTTCGGAGAAAGCAGATGGAGCGCGCGGACATGCATCTCCTTGTAGCCAGGCTGGGCCTGTCGGGAATGCGGGCCATGGTCGAGGCTGATGGTCGCGCGATCGGCGCCGGCCTTCAGGGTCACATCGTACCGACAGACCACCAGGCGTCCGGGCGCTTCCCGTCCGTCGGCAACCACCTGCAGGTGGACCTCGGTGTCGGGATTGGTCGCGGACAGCAATGCCCGAATCTCATGGGCGCTCTCGAACAGCGGAAGTTCATCGTCGAACCGGTGGTAAAAGCGGGCGACATGTCCCTTGCCGTCATGCAGCCTGATGCACAGTTCTGAGTGCGCCCCCTGTGGTGCGACCGCACGCCAGCTTTCGAGCCCTCTCGTAGTAACCCTGCGGTGTGCCGCCCCCAGGCTCCCCGAGGGATGAAGGAAACCCGCCCCTCTCCGAGGGCGCGGCATGAGGAGCCGGATCGGGCATGTGCCCGGCATCGTGGCGGCCAGCGCGACGGAAATCGTATTGCCTTGCTCCCGGGGCTCCTCAAACCATATCTCGGCCGTGCCAGCGGCGAGCCGTGCACGTTGCTCTCGGTTAGCACATGCGACAACAGCGTGCGTTGCCGGTTCACAACCCGAGATCGTTATCAGCACCCGCTCTTCGGCGGAAGCCTTCGCCTCGAGCTTGGCGGCTTCGGGTAGAAGGGCCACTCGCGCCTCCGCGAGAAGTTCCCCTTGCTCGTACGCTCGGACATCGATCTCTCCGAGACGAGGAGCTACCGCATTCCAGCAGTGCCATTCGCCGCTGCCCCGCCGCCGCCAGCGAAGCGCCTCCGGCCGCATCGGGTGCAAAGCACCGCTCGGTCGGGTAACGAAAATGCCCGGACATCCGAGCATGACCGGGTGTCCGCTCGCGGTTCGCAGATTGGGCGCGACACGGCCACGCGGCCAGATCTCTGGTGCGTACTCATGATCGGCTCGCGTCCGGACCGTGAACGATGTCTGCCCGACACGGACCATCCCGCTGCCCTCGATCTCCCACAGCTCCATTTCGCCCGAAGTGATCGTCCGTCGGGTGCACTCGACATCTCCATCCGTTTCGGGGATCTGGTTGGACCTCATGGTCAGGAACAAACTCGGACGACGCGTGAACACGCGCCGTGAACGCAGGAGTTCCAGCTCCTCGACGCCTTCCTGCTCTGGCCGACGCCGTCGCCAGATCTGCGCGTCTTCGCCTCCCAGACCGGCAAGCAATTCGAACCTGCCGCGGCTTCTGCCGTCGGCCGTGACCTCGACCTCTAC
>CAYYZI010000519.1:0-2354 GCA_964475675.1 uncultured Geminicoccaceae bacterium | reverse complement strand
AGGACGAAAGGCTCGAGCCAGCTATCGCCGTCCATGAACACGGTGACGCTGTCGGGCTCGTCCTCGTAACGGCGGGCGATCGCCCGCAGCGCATGGCCGATGGCGATACGCTTGCCGTGTCGCTGCCGCTGGAGAACGAGCTCCACCTTGTCGCGTACCGGATGCGCCTCGTACACCGCGGTCACGACCCGGTCGTCCTCGTCGCAACCGGTGGAGACGACCAAAGTCGCCCGGCAAGGCACGTCGACCAGATTGGAAAGGACCGACTGGATCGTTTCGAGGGTGATCCAGGATTCCTCACGATAGAGGGGGATGACGAAGAAGATCTGGGAGGGGTATTTCCGCTCCTCCGGCAGCTCCCGGATCATCCGTTTCAGGCGCGGATAGCGGCAGCCCGCATAGACCAGCGCCCGGACATAGTTGACCGCCAGCAGACCGTACCGCCACAGACTGAACGCGCCGAGAAGGATCAGATGCTCGCCCTTGACGTAGTAGAAATAGGGCCACATCGAGTAGAATATCAAAAGTGAAAGGGAAGAATAGGTGACCAGCGGCGGCACCAGGGAAAGCAGTGCCTCGCGCCGCCTGAAACATCTCGTCATGACGCGAGATCGAAATCGAAGGTCCGGATCCAGACGGTGACCCTCGTGAAAGGTTCGAGCCGGAGATCGGGATCCAGGGGTTCCAGAGTGATCAGGGTCTCGCCGAGGCTCACTTCCATGGTGGGGGTGAAGTCGATCTTCACCGGCGTGGCACCGATGCTGCGGATCCGGGCGGGAAAATGTTCGCCGGACGCCGGCACGGCGACGATTCCCTCCATGCCCGGCGCAAGATCCAGCGTGTCTTCCTGGCGGAGGCGGGCGACGATCAGAGGCGGCCCGTCGGTGGCCAGCAGCAGCACCGGCTCGTCCGGGCCGACATGGTCGCCCGGCTGCTGGGCGATCCGGTAGACACGGCCGGCCACCGGAGCCCGCACCGAGCGCGCGTCGAGTTGCAGGGCGGCCCTCTCCCGTGCCGCGCCCAACCGGATTCTTTCGCGCTCGAGCGCCAGGAACGCGGATCCCTCGGGATCGGCCGACCCGGCCCTGTTCTCGGGAGCGGCATCGATGCCGATTGTCGGCGCCTCGGCCAGGCGACGCAGGAGTTCGAGCGGGACCGGCAACAGCCCGGCCTTGAGCCGACGTCCGTGGATGGCCGCCGGCTCTCCCGTCCCGCCGGTCGCTCTGTGCGCGGTCTGCCCCCGCCTCCCGGTCACGAGCCGAAGCCGTTCGTCGAGCAGGGCGATCTCCCGATCGAGCCGGGCGAGCTCGATCGCGAGCTCACGGTCGTCGAGGCGGAACAGCGGATCACCCTTCCGTACGCGCTCGCCTTCCCGCACCCGCATCTCCGTGACGACGCCGGTGACGCCGGCGCTCACCGTGCGCACCGTTCCGAGAGCGACGCCGAGCGCTTCGACCCGGTAGACGGTATTGTAGAACAGGGTCGCCGCCAGCCCGATGATGAACAGGAGCCCGAACAGCAAGGCCAGCGATCCGCGTTTCCTGAAGGCGCAACGCAGCTCTTCCTGTTCGGCGTCGCTCAGTACCAGAGCGTCGGCGATCGGCGAGGGGAGTTCCGGCTGCACCAGCAGAGAGACCATGTCCTCGACATTGTCGAGCCGCCCTTCGATGCCGAGTTCGATGTACTGGCGGAGGATGCGCCGGTTGCGCGGCGACAGATCCACGAAACTGAAGCGGGCCATTCTTTCATCGCAGGCGACGACCCGCAGCCGCACCGGCAGGACGAGACTGGCCCCGCGCATCGGAATCACCAGCCGCGCCTCCAGGGTCTCCCCCTTCGCAAGACGCAGATCCCCGGGATCGGCGATGGCCAGCCCGCCCACCGACCAGTCGTGAAGGACGAAGGTCCCACCGCCGATCTCGACGGCCATGGGCAGATCGACGCGATGGGCGCGCCGCTGACTGTTGCTCTCACCGACGACCGACGACATCCGCGATCCCTTCCGAGAACTTCCGGCACGGGTTCCGGGGCACCGGTGGGCAGCCCGGCGAGGGCCCGCCCGAAGGTTGCTACCACGATCGAGCAACTCTCGTGCCAGGTGTGAAAGCCACGGAGATTCCGGGGTATGTCTTCTCCGGGTCGCCCGCGGCAGGGCCGGTTCTGCCCACTCCCGGCATTTCCTGCCCACGGCAACCACTGCCCGCTCGGCAAGGTTGCCCACTGGACATTGCCTTCCCCCGCATCCTATCCTCGCCTCGGGAGCGAAACGTCCGATCGTCAGAGCATTTTTTGATTCCGTTCGATATTCCCGAACTGCGATTCGTTGCAGAACGGAAGAGCACACTGCTGAACTC
>CAYYZI010000518.1:0-2357 GCA_964475675.1 uncultured Geminicoccaceae bacterium | reverse complement strand
CGCCCTGGTGCTGCTGGTGATCGCCTGCCCCTGCGCCCTGGTCATTTCGACGCCGGTCAGCGTGGTTTCGGCGGTCGCCTCCTCGGCCCGCCACGGCGTGCTCATCAAGGGCGGCGGCTATCTGGAACAGGCGGCGAAGCTGGAGGCGATCGCCTTCGACAAGACCGGCACCCTCACCCGTGGCGAGCCGGCGGTGGTCGCCATCGCTCCCGCCGACGGCGTGACGGCCGAGGAGCTGCTGGCGATGGCGGCGGCTCTCGAGGCCCGCAGCCTGCATCCCCTCGGGCGGGCCGTACTGGCCGAGGCCGAGCGCCGCCGGATCCCCTTCCAGCCGGCCGAGGACATCCAGAACCTGCCGGGCAAGGGCATGCGCGGCCGTCTCCATGGCCGCGGGCTGTGGCTGGGATCGACCCGCTGGGTGGCGGAACGCGGCCTCGACGGCGGTCCCCTCGCCGCGACCATCGCGGAGCTGGAGCGGGCCGGTCGGACGGTGGTCCTCTTGGGCCGCGAGGACCGGCTCCTGGGGGCGATCGGCATCGCCGACACCATCCGGCCGGAAGCGCCGGCGGCGATCCGCGCGCTTCGGGATCTGGGAGTCGCCCATCTGGTGATGCTCACCGGCGACAATCGGGTGACCGCCGCGGCCATCGCCCGGGAGCTGGGGATCGACGAGGTCCGGGCCGAGCTGCTGCCGGAGGACAAGGTGCGGGTGATCGAGGAGCTTGTGGCGCGCTACCGTACCGTTGCCATGGTCGGGGACGGGGTCAACGACGCCCCGGCGATGGCCCGCGCCAGTTTCGGCATCGCCATGGGCGCGGCGGGCTCGGACGTGGCCATCGAGACCGCCGATATCGCGCTCATGACCGATCGTCTCGACCGGCTTCCCTGGCTGGTCGGACATGGTCGCAACATGCTGGCGATCATCCACCAGAACATCGGCTTTTCGCTCGGCGTCAAGGGGCTCTTCGTGCTGCTGACCATGGTAGGATATGCCACCTTGTGGGGAGCCATCGCCGCCGATGTCGGGGCGACCCTGGTGGTGGTCGCCAACGCCCTGCGGCTGCTGACGCGGACGCCTGCGGAACCGGAGCCCGCGGCGGTTGCGGGGAGTGTCGCGGCGCGTCCGGAGCCGGCAGCCTGACGCGGGAAGCGGCATCCCTCAAGGATCCTGTTGCGCCGAACCCCCGGGCGGCGGCATCTTCCGGTTCGGCGAACGCCGCAAGGGGGAGCAGGCGATGCGACATGGCGGACAGATCCTCGTCGACCAGCTGGCCCTGAACGGGGTCGAGCTGGTGTTCCAGGTGCCGGGGGAAAGCTTTCTGGCGGCGCTGGACGGGCTCCACGCCCATCCCGCGATCCGCACCATTACCGGCCGCCAGGAAGGCGGCGTGGCGATGATGGCCGAGGCGGTGGGCAAGCTCACCGGCCGTCCCGGCATCGCCTTCGTCACCCGCGGTCCGGGCGCGACCAATGCCTCGGCGGGGGTCCATGTCGCCCGCCAGGATTCGACGCCGATGATCCTGTTCGTCGGCCAGGTGGCGCTCGCCGACCGCGACCGCGAGGCCTTCCAGGAGGTCGACTATCGCCGCATGTTCCCCCCCCTCGCCAAATGGGTGGCGGAGATCGAGGATGTGCGGCGGATTCCCGAATATGTCAGCCGCGCCTTCCACATTGCCATGGCCGGACGGCCGGGGCCGGTGGTGCTGGGCCTGCCCGAGGACATGCTGTCCGACGAGGCCGATGTCGCCGATGCGCCGCCGGCGCTGCGGGTGACGGCCCGGGCTTCGGCGCAGGACGTCGCCGCCGTTGCCGAGCGGCTGGCGGGGAGCTCGCGGCCCTTCGTTCTGGTCGGGGGTGACGCCTGGGATACAGAAGCGAGCGCCGCACTCGCCCGCTTCGCAGCTGCCTGGGAGGTTCCCGTCGGCACCGCTTTCCGCTGCCAGGACCATCTCGACAATCGTCATCCCTGCTACGCGGGCGATGTCGGCATCGCCATCAATCCGGCGCTGGCGGATGCCATTCGCGACAGCGATCTGCTGCTGGCCATCGGCACCCGGCTGGACGAGATGACCACCGGCGGCTACGCGCTGCTGACCCCGCCGAAGCCCGGGCAGCCGCTGATCCACGTCCATCCCGATCCCGACGAGATCGGCCGCAACTACCGCCCGGAGCTGGCCGTGGTGGCGGCGCCCGGGCATTTTCTGGAGAGCCTGGCGGCGCTGCCGGCGCCGGACCGGCGCCCCTGGGCGGAGCGCAGCCGCGCGCTGCACGCGGCCTACGAGACATGGTCGGGGGAGCCCGATCCCAGCCCCGGCGATCTCCGGCTCGAGCGGGTGGTGCAGCATCTCGACGCGACG
>CAYYZI010000517.1:0-2370 GCA_964475675.1 uncultured Geminicoccaceae bacterium | reverse complement strand
GGCATCGCGAAAGCCGAGCGCGTCCTCGGCGATCAGGATGCGCTGGACGTTCTCGGTGCCCTCGCCCACCGTCAGCATGTCGACGTAGGCACGCAGTTTGCCGACCGGATATTCGTCGGCGAGCGCATAGCCGCCATGGACCTCGAACAACGCCGCTGCCGCCTTCTTCGCGGCCATGGTGGCGAAATACTTGGCGCGGGCGGCGATACGATTGGCCTTGTCGCCGCGATCCATGGTCCAGCCGATACGCCAGGCCATCAGCCGGGCGGCGTCGGTCATCACCACCGCATCGGCGATGCGCTCCTGCACCATCTGGTAATGGCCGATCGCCCGGCCGCCGACCTCGCGCTCCCTGGCATAGGCGATGGCCCGCTCGAGGCAGGCCCGGGCCAGCCCGACGAGGCGGGCGGAGACCGTGAGCCGCCCGTATTCCAGCGCATTGAGGGCGATCCGCATGCCTTCGCCTTCGCCGCCCAGGCGATGTTCCACCGGTACCGGGAAATCCTCCAGGAACACGGCATTGGCCCGCAGCGCCCAGGACAGGCCGCGCATGCGGATGCCGTCGGCACGAAAGCCCGGATAGCGCTTCGGTTCGACGATGAAGGCGGTGATCCCGTGGCCGGGCGCATCGGGAACCCGGGCCAGCAGGATGCCGGCATCGGCGGCATGGGCGAAGGTGATGAACATCTTGGAGCCGCTGAGCCGGTAGAAATCGCCTTGACGTCGCGCCGTGGTGCGGATGCTGTTCCGGGGATCGGAGCCGCCGCCGGGCTCGGTCAGGGCGAACATGCCGATGCGCCGGCCGGCGATCAGATCGGGGACGAATTCGCGGATCTGGCGATCCTCGCCCCAGTTGAAGATGGTGAAGGGGCAGGTCATGGCCTGCATGTTCATGCAGTAGCCCAGCTCGGGAGCCAGCCGCGAAAGCTCCTCGGCGATCACCGAGACCGCCAGAAAGCCCGTGTTGCTGCCGCCCAGATCCTCGGGAAAGGCGGCACCGAAGAAACCGGCCTCGCCCATCCTGCGGACTTCCGCGTATGGAAAGGCGCCGCTTTCCTCGTAGCTGTCGGCGACCGGCCACCATTCCTTCTCGACGAAACGCCGGACGCTTTCGCGGATCGCTTCGAGCTCTTCGGGCAAGGTGAAATCCACGGCAGTTCTCCCCCGTTTGCCGGATCCATGCTAGGCCCGGCAGGCGGCCTTGTGGAGCGGCAACCGGGAGGCGGAAGGTGATGGGCGAAACCGCGGTCATCGGTCTCGACTGGGGTACGACGGCGCTGCGCGCCTACCGGTTGGGCGGCAGCGGCGAGGTGCTGGAGCGGCGGCGAGCCGAGCTCGGCATCCTGCGTGTCGTGAATGGCGCCTTCGAGGATGCGCTGTTTTCCACCATCGGCGACTGGCTGACCGCCGAAAAGGAGGTCGCGGTGATCGCCTCGGGCATGATCACCAGCCGCCAGGGCTGGGTGGAGACACCCTATCTTCCCTGCCCCGCCGGTGCCGAGGAACTGGCGGCGGCGCTCACCGAAAAGCAGCTGCGTTCCGGCCATCGCATCCTGTTCGTGCCCGGTCTGTCGACCCGGGGTTTGGACGGCATGCCGGACGTGATGCGCGGCGAGGAAACGCAGATCATGGGGGCACTCGCCGAGGGGGTTTCGGCGCGGCTTCTGATCCTGCCCGGCACCCATTCCAAATGGGTGCGCTGCGCCGAAGGCCGGATCGCGCATTTCGCCACCATGATGACCGGTGAGCTTTACGACGTGCTGCGCCGCCACAGCATCCTCGGCCGGCTGATGGAGGGGGATGCACCCGATGCCCAAGCCTTCGCTCGTGGTGTCGCCTTCGGAACCCGCGAGGATGCGGCCTCCGGCGGTCTGCTGCGGCGGCTGTTCAGCGTGCGCAGCCTCGGCCTGTTCGAGGAGATCCCGGCGGGCGGGCTGGCCTCGTATCTCTCGGGCCTGCTGATCGGCAGCGAGCTGCGCGAGGGGAGCGCGATGTTCGGCGATGCCGGGTCGCTCGGGCTGATCGGCGAGACCGGGCTGGTCCGGCGCTACCGGGAAGCCTTCGCCGCCTGTGGCCGCGAGGGCGCGGCATTGCCCGGGGATCTGGCGGCGCGGGGGCTGTTTCTGCTGGCCCGCCGGGCCGGCGTCACGCCGGAGTGAAGGCGACGTTTCTCATTCGGCCGGAGCCGTTTCCCCGGGACCGAGGCGCCGCTTCCCGAGCCGCCAGCGCTCCTCGGTGACCAGCAGAATGGCCAGCAGCGGCGGTACCAGGAAGAGGGTGAGCAGGGAGGAGAGCGCCAGCCCGCCCACCACCACCGAGCCGAGCCCGCGGTAGAGCTCGGAGCCGGCACCGGGAAACAGCACCAGCGGC
>CAYYZI010000516.1:0-2373 GCA_964475675.1 uncultured Geminicoccaceae bacterium | reverse complement strand
TGGGCGACAGCCGGTACGTGCGGCACGAGCTGAAGACCAATTTCTATTACAGCGTGGTCCCGGACGTGGTGCTCAATCTCGGCGGTTCGGCCGGCTACGTGTTCGGCTTCGGCGGCGAGGATGTGCACCTCTCCGACCGCTTCTTCCTCGGCGGCTCGAGCTTCCGCGGTTTCGCTGCCGCCGGCATCGGCCCGCGCGATACCGATACCGACGATGCGCTGGGCGGCAACCTCTACTACGTGGGCACCGCAGAAATCCGCTTCCCGCTGGGCCTGCCCAAGGAGATCCGCATGTTCGGGCGGGCCTTCGTCGATGCCGGCACGCTGACCGATATCGATGTCTCGGGCCCGTCCCTCAAGGACAGCGGCAACATCCGGGTCAGTGCCGGGGTCGGCCTCTCCTGGCTGTCGCCGCTGGGCCCGCTGGCGATCGATCTCGCACAGGCGCTTGTCAAGGAAGATGAGGACGATACCGAGACCTTCCGCCTCAGCTTCGGCACGCGGTTCTAGGCCGCCCGTGGAGCGTCCGGACCGCGCTACCCGTCGCCGGCTCCTGGGCCGGCTGCTGGTGATGGCCGGAGGGCTGGCCGTGGCAGGAAGCCCGATCTCGCCTCCGGCGGCGGCGGTCGAGCCGCTGCCTCCCGCGGTGGTGGCGGTGGTCAACTACCAGCGGCTGCTGCGCGAAGCCAAGGCGGCCCGGCAGATCCGTGACCAGATCGAGGCCCGCCGGCGACGCTACCAAGAAGAAATCAAGCAGAAGGAACAGGAGCTTCTCAAGAAGGAGCGGGAGATCACCCGACAGCGCAGCCTGCTTTCGCCGGAGGCGTTCGCCAAGAAGCGGCGCGAGTTCGAACGGGAGGCGGCGGCGGTCCAGCGCGAGGTCCAGGAGCGGCGGCGCCAGCTCGATGCCGCTTCCGCCAATGCCTATGCCGAGGTCCGCAACGCGATCATCGAGGTGGTGGGCGAGCTGGCCGAAGAGCGGGGCTTCAATCTGGTGCTGCCGAGCACTGCGGTGTTGCTGTTCTCGCCGCGTCTCGATCTCACCGAAGAGGTGCTGGCCGGGATCGACGAGCGCCTGCCCAGCGTCGAGATTCCCGAAGCCCCGCCCGAGGGAACGAAGTAGCCCGCGAGGATCCGCGCAGCGACGAGGAGATACCGATGGTGCACGAAGGGATCGCGCCCGGCACGCCGATGCCCGATCTGGACGTCAACGATGTGATGCGCATCATTCCCCATCGCTTTCCGATGCTCATGCTCGACGGCGTCACCGGCCTGCGCGCCTTCCAGCGGGCGGTGGGGATCAAGAACGTGACCATCAACGAGCCCTTCTTCGGCGGCCATTTTCCCAGCGATCCGATCATGCCCGGGGTGCTGATCATCGAGGCCATGGCCCAGACCGCGGCGGTGCTGGTGATCGCCAGCATGGGCGCGGGACTGGAGGGCAGCCGGGTGTACTTCATGTCCGTCGACCGGGCCCGTTTCCGCCGTCCCATCCGACCCGGTCACCAGCTCCACCTCGAGGTCGAGCTGGTGCGCAGCCGGCTCGGCGTCTACCGTTTCGAGGGCAAGGCGACGATCGACGGTGCGCTGGCCACCGAGGCGCAGTTCGGGGCCAAGCTGGTCACCGATTGAGCGGCACGGCGCAGACGGCTTGCCGCGGCGGGCTGGCTGACGGCGGGCGCTGCTGGTAAGCATCGCCCATCTCCCGCCAACGCCCAACCAGTCGGATCCGATGTTCGAGAAAATCCTCATAGCCAATCGCGGCGAGATCGCCTGCCGGATCATTCGCAGCTGCCGCGCCCACGGGATCACCACCGTGGCCGTCTACTCGGAGGCGGATGCCGGGGCCCTGCACACCGAGATGGCGGACGAGGCGGTCTGCATCGGTCCGCCGCCGGCACGCGACAGCTATCTGATGATCGATCGCATCCTCGAGGCCTGCCGTCGTACCGGCGCGCAGGCGGTCCATCCCGGGTACGGATTTCTGGCCGAGAACGCGCTGTTCGCCGAAGCCCTGGAGGAGGCCGGGATCGTCTTCATCGGGCCGCCGGCCGGTGCCATGCGGGCCATGGGCGACAAGATCGAGAGCAAGCGCCTCGCGGAGCAGGCCGGGGTCAGCATCGTGCCCGGGCACCCCGACGCGGTGCGCAGCCTGGGCGAGGCGCTGCATGTCGCCCGCAGCATCGGCTACCCGGTGATGATCAAGGCGGCGGCCGGAGGCGGCGGCAAGGGCATGCGCATCGCCCATGACGAAGCGGAGCTCGAGGAGGGGCTGGCGCGTGCCCAGTCGGAGGCGGCTTCCTCCTTCGGCGACGAGCGTGTCTTTCTCGAAAAGTTCATCGCCCGCCCCCGCCATATCGAGATCCAGCTTCTG
>CAYYZI010000515.1:0-2383 GCA_964475675.1 uncultured Geminicoccaceae bacterium | reverse complement strand
GAAGGGGTAGAGATTGACCACCAGCAGATCGATCGGGGCGAGGCTCCGCTCCTCGAGCTGCCGCAGATGTTCGGGCCGGTCGCGGCGGGCCAGCAGACCGGCATGGATGGCCGGATGGAGGGTCTTGACGCGGCCGTCGAGGAACTCGCCGAAGCCGGTGAGCGCGCCGGCCTCGGTGACCGCCAGCCCGGCCTCGGCCAGCAGCCGGGCGGTGCCGCCGGTGGAGACCAGTTCCACCCCGTGGGCCGCGAGAAAGCGGGCGAGCTCGAGAAGGCCGCTCTTGTCCGCTACCGAAAGCAGGGCGCGTCGGATGGGCAGGATGTCCATGATCGACCTCGGCTGGTTCAGTCCCGGCGGTGCAGACGGGCGATGAAGAACCCGTCCATGCCGCCCTTCTCCGCGAGATGACAGGGCAGGGTGCGTACCGCCCCGGTATCGTCGATGGCGACCGGCAGGCCGCGCAGTTCCTCGGCCGCGATCGGCCGGCGGTCGAGCCCGCTTCTGCGATGCAGGAGAGCGGCGATGCGCTGCTCGCCCTCCTCGGGCTGCAGCGAACAGACGGCGTAGACCAGCACCCCGCCCGGGGCGAGACTGTCCACCGCCTTGTCGAGCAGACCGTCCTGGAGCCCGGTCATGCGCTGCACATCCGCCGGCTGCTTGGTCCAGGGAATGTCGGGATGGCGGCGGATGGTGCCGGTGGCACTGCAGGGAGCATCGAGCAGGATGCAGGGATAACGTTCCTCGAGCTCGAGGCTGCGCGCGTCACCCACCAAGACCTTCGCCTCGAGCCCGAGGCGGGCGAGATTGGCCCGCAGCCGCTCGGCCCGCCGCGGTGCCAGCTCGACCGCGGTGACCCGGCCGCCGGCCAGACAGAGCTGGGCGGTCTTGCCGCCGGGTGCGGCACAGAGATCGAGCACCGGCCGGTCGCGGACATCGCCCAACAGGCGGGCCGGCAGGGCCGCCGCCACATCCTGGACCCAGAAGGCGCCCTCGCGATAGCCCGGCAGCAGTTCGACAGGCCCGCCGCCACGCCGGCGCAGGGTGCCATCGGGCAGCAGCTCGGCACCGAGCTTCTCGGCCCAGCTCTCGGGGTCCTCCTTGACCTGGAGATCCAGCGGCGGCTCCCGCAGATGCATCCGGGCGATCGCCAGC
This sequence comes from uncultured Geminicoccaceae bacterium, assembly GCA_964475675.1. GTDB lineage: Bacteria > Pseudomonadota > Alphaproteobacteria > Geminicoccales > Geminicoccaceae > JALSRW01. The sequence continues at coordinate 1,231 of CAYYZI010000515.1, read as the reverse complement.
GCGGTCTCCTCGCCGTAGGCGGCCGACCAGCTCCGCCACAGCCAGGGCGGAGTGTTGCGGCGTGCCGCCTGTTCCTCCGGCAGGGGCTCGACGTTCCGGTCGGCGAGCCGGCGCAGCACCGCATTCACGAGTGCCGCCTGGCCGGCCGCCCGTTCGCGGGCGAGGCGCACGGTTTCGCCGACCGCGGCATGGGGCGGAGTCCGCAGATGGACGAGCTGGGCGAGACCCAGGCGCAGCAGGTTCATCACCGTCGGCCGCGAGGGGCGGTGGCGCAGCAGCGGGGTGATGCGGTCGTCGATTTCCCGAAGCCGCCGCAGCACGGTGGCATAGAGCAGGCGCGCGAACGCCCGGTCGCGCGCACTCAAGCGGCCGAGATCCGGATGCTGCTGGAAGACCTCCTCGGCCGGGCGCGGCCGCGGGCCCAGCACCGCATCGAGCACGTCGAGAGCGACCGCCCGGGCATTGGCCGTGCGGGAGCGCAGGCGGCGACCGGAACGGGGCGGTCCCTCGGGAGGTTCAGCTCTGGCGGGCAAGGGCTTCCTCGATCAGCTTGCGGGTATTGGCGATGCCGTAATAGGCCACGAAGCTGCCGAAGCGCGGCCCCTCGCTCTGGCCCAGCAACACCTCGTAGAGGGCACGGAACCAGTCCCGGAGATTGGTGAAGCCGTGGCGCTTGCCGATCTCGTAGATCTCCTGCTGGATGGTCTCGGGCGGGGTGTCCTCGGGCAGGGCCGCGAGATGGTCGCGCAGCTCCAGGAGTGCCGCCCGCTCGCGCGGATCCGGCGCCCGGTAGGCCTTCTTCGGCTTGATGAAGTCCCGATAGTAGGCGAGTGCCCGCTCGACCAGCTCGGCGAGGCGCGGCGAGGTCTCGGGGCTGGCCTCGGGGGCGTAGCGGCGGATGAAGCTCCACAGCACTTCCGGGCTCTCGGCATTGACCACGCTGGCGAGGTTGAGCAGCATGGAATAGCTGATCGGCAGCTTTTCCACCGGCGGGTTGCCGTCGTGGATGTGCCAGACCGGATTGTTGATGCGCTGGACCTCGTCCTGTTCCGGATAGGCCTCCAGCAGGGCCTGGTACTCGTCGACATGGCGGGGGATGACGTCGAAATAGAGCCGCTTGGCCTTGCGCGGATGCTGGTAGAGAAACAGCATCAGGCTTTCCTTGGTGCCGTAGCGCAGCCATTCGTCGATGGTCAGCCCGTTGCCCCGGGACTTGGAGATCTTCTCGCCG
>CAYYZI010000514.1:0-2384 GCA_964475675.1 uncultured Geminicoccaceae bacterium | reverse complement strand
GGCCAGCTCGTGCGCATGGAGGCCTGCTACCGCCCGCGGGTCGTCGACTCCGTCCGCATCGGCAAGCTCGATACCAGCGATGCCAGCAGCGGCGACCGCTACGGGCTCTATTTCGTCGGCTGCCGCGACGGCGAGATCGATGGCGGGTTTTTCGAGCGCTGTCGGCACGGCATCGCCTTCGGCAGCTCGAACAGCAACATGCTGGTGCGCGGCGCCGTAACCGACGACTGCCTGATCAACGGGCTCGATACCCACGGCGGCGACAACATCGGCATTACCTTCGCCGGCTGCCTGTCGATCGCCGGCCCCAGCCGGCCGCCGGATGCGACCAACCAGAGCGCCGGGACGGTGGGCAATCCGACCCACCGGGCCGGCGACCGCGATGTGCGCTACCTCGCCTGCACTTTCCGCGGCTTCCAGGACACCGACGGCGCGATCGACGTGCATGCGCCCTCCAAGGGCGTCTCGGTCGTCGCCTGCGTCGCCGAGGACTGTGTCGATGTGCTGACGCTCAAGGGCGATGGCAGCATCGACGGCGGCGAGATCGCCGTCGACAGCCTGGTGTTGCGCAACTGCACCGGCTACGCCGTCGATGACGACACGACCGGCACGAAATTCAGCCGCATCTCCATCGGCACCGTGCTGACCGATGGCAGCGAGGCGGGAATCCATTCGCAGGGCGCGTCCGGCGCGGCCCTGCGGCCGGATCTCGTGCCGGACAAGGGCTCGACGGTCGAGCAGACCAAGCAGATCAGCACCACCCCGTACAGCACGACGCGTGCCGACAGGTATCTGAGCCGGTCCGGCTACGACGTCGTCCTGACGAAGCTCGAGGCGACAGCGGGGAATGCGGTCGCCCAGCGGATCGACCTGCACAACGATGCGAAGCCGCTGGAACAGATCGTCGTCGCCGTCCCCGACTCGAAGACAGCGGATGTCACGATCGGACTCCAAAGCGGCGCCACATTCCAGGACGGCAGTACCACCTGGAGGGCTGCGACCGCTTTCGGCAATGGGGTGGAGCGGAAGCTCGTGTTCGAGTGCGCCGCCAACGCGGATGGCGCATCCGCTAGCTGGAAAGCGGCCGGCGATGTGGCTCCCAAGGACGGCTACTGGAGCCTGGCCGACCCTCTGGTAGCGGCACTCGGCCGGAGAGGCGTCCGGAGCTTCTCCGGAGCCTACACGCTCGCCGAGGCCGATCAGGGATACGAGCTCGAGTACACGGGCACAACGAGTGGCCCGCTCACCCTCCCGGCGGCATGGAACGGCGTCCAGGGCGCATGGCCCGGGTTCAATGCTGGTAGCGCCGCGCTGACCATCTCCGGCGCCACCAGCGGCAGCGTCTCGGTGCCCGCCGGCGAGACCTTCGCCATCTTCCGCTCGGCGAGCGAGTGGCGGGTGGTTCTCGGCGGCAGCTACACGGCGATGACATGATCGGGCTGCCCTTCAAACCCTTCCGGATCGGCACACCGATCACGCAGCCACCGCCGCCACCGCCGCCAAGCGGATGGGCGAAGGAAGGGCGGCTCGCAATTCCGGCGCAGCCGGTGCAGTTCGACAACTTCAACCTGCTGATCGACGAGACCGCCGGCGAGCTCAAGCAGACGGCAAATGGAGGGGCGCTGACGAGTGCCTCGGCACAGGATGTACGCTTCGAGCGGGTCTCCGATGGCGGAGCGCTGGCTTGGGACCTGGTGCACTACGACAGCGCCAGCGGGCGGTTGGTAGCCTTTGTGCGGCCCGGCACCATTGCCGCGAACGCCCGGTTCGATTTCCGGATGCTTGCAGGAAAGAGCGGTGCCACCGAGCAGGACATGGCCGGGGCGTGGAACGGCTGGACGGCGGCATGGTTCGGCGCGAGCGGTACCAACCGCGAAGGCACGACAGCGCGGAACCTCACAGAGAGTGGTGTGACGGCTGACAGCGCTGATCCGTGGATTGGGGTCTACGACGGGACAACCTCGAGGATGAGCCATGCCGATGGCGCATTCCTCAACGGCGCGACCGAGATCGCCATCGAGGCGCTCGTCAAGTCGAACAGCGCCGGCACCGATGCACGCATCATTGCACAGGGCCCGCACTCCACGGATCCCCGCATGCACGGGGTTCTGCTGTGGTTCGACCAGTCCGCGTACTACTCGGGCAGCGCGAATGCGATTTCTGCCACGCTCCGGGTCTACGACGGCTCGGAGTACTGGGCGGTGCAGGTCGAGAGCGGCCCCGGCGTGCAGACGACGGATTGGATGCATCTCAGATTGCAATGGAAGAGCGGGTCGCTGCCAGAACTCTACATCAACGGCAAACGAGCTGTAGGTGGCTGGACAGGGCGTGTGCGAGAAAGCACGGGCATACCAGAGCAAGATGCGCCGGTTTCTGGCACCGTG
>CAYYZI010000513.1:0-2408 GCA_964475675.1 uncultured Geminicoccaceae bacterium | reverse complement strand
CGCGTGCCGCGGCCGCCCGCCTGTGGCGGAAACGCGCATTGCGCATTTCATCAGATTTTCCTAATTTACGGGCATGTCACGGCTGCCGGTCGCCGACCGGCATGGCCTTCGGCGGCGGGTTTCCGCCGGCCCGATCACGAGCGGATCCCCGGGCGCGTCCGCGCGGCGCGTCCTCCCCGGTTTCCTGCGACCAGAGAGGAGAGAGGCGAGCATGAGCACCCGATTCCGGCTTTCGACGATGACGGCGTTGCCCCTGATTCTGGCGCTCGGCGCCGGTCTGGCGGTGGATCCCCAGGAGGGCGGACTGCGGCTGGTACCCAGCGCCCAGGCGCAGATGAATCCCTGTGCGCCGGCCAATCCCTGTGCCCCGGCGGCGGCCGTGAACCCCTGTGCCCCGGCGGCCGTGAACCCTTGTGCCGCGGCCAATCCCTGCGCCCCGGCGGCGGCCAATCCCTGCGCCGCGGCGGCTCCGAAGGCACTGCCCGCGGCACTGCCGGCAGCCGCCGCCAATCCCTTCGACATGGTCCACAAATGGGCGATGGTGCCATTCGGCGACAAGGTCGACGGCCGCATTCCCTACTACAACCGCGCAGCACCCCATGTCGCCACCTCCGGCTTCGTCAAGCCCGAGAACTACGAATATGTGGCCGGGCTCGGCTTTCGGACGGTGATCAACCTGCGCACCGACAAGGAAGGGGCGGTGGCCGAGGCGGCCGCGGCCGAGGCGGCGGGGCTCAACAGCTACCGCTTCCCGGTGCCGGGCAAGGCGCCGACCATGGAGCAGGTGGCCGAGGTGGCGAAGATCCTCGAGGATCCGGAAAACTATCCGATCCTGCTCCTGTGCCATTCCGCCAACCGCGCGGGGGCGATGTGGGCGCTCTATCGGGCAATGCGCGGCGTGCCCGGCGAGATCGCCATCCAGGAGGGTCGTGCCGCCGGCCTCAAGCCCTCGCGCGAGGGCCGCGTGCGCGAGCTGCTGGGCCTGCCGCCCCTCGCCACCAACTGAGTTTCCGACCCCGCCCCGACCGCACGGCCGGTGGCACCAGCCACCGGCCGTTTCGCTTCCGCCGCCCATTGTCCTCCTCGGCGGAGTCTGTAGGCTCGGGGCGGGCAGGATCGGATCGGGGAGCGGAAAGCATGTACGGCTGGCGGGGGCGGATCGGTCTCCTGGTGCCCACCGGCAATTCGGTGATGGAGCCGGAATTCCAGCGCATGGCCCCGGAAGGGGTGACCAGCCATGCCAATCGCGTGGCCCTGAAAGACGTGACGCCGGCCAGCCTGCGCCGGATGGAGGCCGATGCGCCGCGCGCCGCCCGCGACATCGCCAGCGTGCGGGTCGGGGTGATCGCCTTCGGCTGCACCTCCGGCAGCTTCGTCGGCGGCAAGGGGTATGACGAAAGGCTTCGTCGGCTGATCACCGAGGCCACCGGCCTGCCGGCGACCACCGCCAGCGGCGCGGTGCTGCGGGCGCTGCGGCTCCTGGGTGTGCGGCGGATCGCGCTGGTCACCCCCTACACCGAGGAGGTGACGCGGCTGGAGGTGGCATTCCTCGAGGCCAACGGCCTCGAGGTCACCGGCTACGTCGCCGGCGGTCTCGTCGAGGTCGCCGACATGCAGGAATGCAGCCCGATCACAGCCTATCGCCGCGCCCGCGAGGCCGACGATGATCGTGCCGAGGCGGTGTTCATCTCCTGCACCGGCTTTCGCACCATCGAGATCATCGCCCGGCTGGAAGCCGATCTCGGCAAGCCGGTGGTGACCTCCAACCAGGCCCTGTTCGCCGACTGTCTGCGGATTCTCGGGGTGGGCGAGACCGCCGGGGATTTCGGGTCGGTGGTGCCGCGCATGCTCGCCGACCGAACGCCCGGGCTGGCGGCCGCTGCCGACTGAGCTCCGGGCGCCGCGGCGCTGCCGCAGCAAGACGCTTTGCCTGATGCCCGCGAGCGTGTAGGAAGCGGCCGGCCGCGCGCAGACCGGGCGCGGCCCTCTCCCGCAGCCGCAAGGAGCAGGCTTCGATGACCAACGTCGCCGTGGTCGGTGCCCAGTGGGGTGACGAAGGCAAGGGCAAGATCGTCGACTGGCTGTCGGTCCGTGCCGATGTGGTGGTGCGCTTCCAGGGCGGCCACAATGCCGGCCACACCCTGGTCATCGACGGCCAGACCTACAAGCTGTCGCTGCTGCCCTCGGGGGTGGTGCGGCCCGGCAAGCTCTCGGTGATCGGCAACGGGGTGGTGATCGATCCCTGGGCGCTGCTGGCCGAGATCGACATCCTGCGGGGCCAGGGGGCGACCATCTCCGGCGAGAATCTGCGCATCGCCGAGAACGCGCCGCCGATCCTGCCCCCGCACGGCGAGCTCGACCGGGCACGCGAGCACGCCCCCGCCGAAATCCGCGCCGGCACCGGCCAC
>CAYYZI010000512.1:0-2408 GCA_964475675.1 uncultured Geminicoccaceae bacterium | reverse complement strand
GATCGTGCCAATGTTGCAGTGCGGCTTCGTCCGCTCGAATTTCGCCTTGGCCATCGCGGGGATCCCGTGTTTGCGCTTGCGTTGCTGGACCAGTGGGTGTTTGCAGGGCGCGGTCTGGAGCGGGTGAGGGGAATCGAACCCCCACCGCCAGCTTGGAAGGCTGGAGCTCTACCATTGAGCTACACCCGCCCGGCAACCGGCCGCGTCGCGCCCGCGGGATGGTGGAGGGGGTAGGATTCGAACCTACGTAGGCTTGCGCCGGCAGATTTACAGTCTGCTGCCTTTAGCCACTCGGCCACCCCTCCCCGCGACCCCGCGAGTGGGCGAAAACGCGCGCGGAATATGGCTTATCTCGAACGAATGTCAACTCTCATGACCGAACCGAAAACCCGCGAAAAACCCCGGCGCACAAAGGCTAAGGGCAAAGCCCGCGGCGGCCGTCCGGCGGCACCGGGCAAGCCCCGTTCCGGTGCCAGCGGCGGCGCCCGCGGCGGCGGCCAGGAGCTCTGGCTCTACGGCCATCACGCGGTGCTGGCGGCACTCCGCAATCCGCGCCGCGCCTGCCATCTGCTGGTGGCCACCGAACCGGCGCTGGAGAAGCTGGGACGGGCGGCGCAGCGGCCCGGGCTCGAGATCCGCATCGCCAGAGCGGGCGAGATCGCCCGTCTGCTGCCGCAGGGAGCGGCCCATCAGGGGGTGGCGCTCAGGGCGGCGCCGCTGCCGCCGCTGGCGCTGGAGCGGGTGCTGGCGGTGCAGCCCGAGGAGAGCTTCCTGCTGGTTCTCGACCAGATCACCGATCCCCGCAATTTCGGCGCCATCCTGCGCTCGGCGGTGGCGATGGGGGTCAACGCGGTGGTCGTTCAGCAGCGGCGCAGCGCCGAGATGGGCGGTGCCGCGGCCAAGGCGGCATCGGGGGCGCTCGACATGATCCCCATCGTGGAGGTGGTGAATCTCGCCCGCGCCTTGAAGCAGCTCGAGGAGGCCGGCTACCGGGTGACCGGGCTCGATGCCGCCGCCGATACCCCGATCGAGGAGCTCCAGCCCGTGCGCCGCCGGGTGCTGGTGCTGGGCAGCGAAGGGGAAGGCATGCGCCGGCTGGTGGCCGAGAGCTGCGAGGAGCGGGCGAAGCTGGTGATCGATCCCCGCATCGACAGCCTCAATGTGGCGGTGGCCGCCGGCATCGCCCTCTACGTGCTGCGCCGGGTCCACCGCGGGGCCGCCGGCTGAGCCGTTCGCCTGCGTGGCGCCTCACGCCCTGGTGTTTTGACTTCGCCGCCCCCGCTTTCGACAATCCGGGATCGTCGACCCGGCCATCGAGCCGTGTCCGGCGGCGGCACGGGCCTCCAGATCTCCAACCAGAAACCTTCCGGGCCGGTTCCCCGTGTCGCCGCCACGCCTCCGGCTCGGCGGCCAGCGATCAGGGGAGATCGAAGATGCGAAAGATCCGCACGGCCCTGCTGCCGGTGACCGCCTTTGCGACCCTGGCCCTCGTGGCCGGCACCGGCCTCGCCGCCTGGCACGCGCCCGCCGCGGCCGCCGAGACGGTGAAGGTGGACCTCGCCGAATGGACCCTCGGCTTCACCAGCCTCGAGCTCGATGGCGGCAAGGTACGTTTCGTCATCACCAATACCGGCACCGCCCCCCATGCGCTGGCCCTCGAAGGCGAGGCCGGGGGCGAGGAGATCCACTACAGCTCGCGCATCCTCCGCCCGGGCGAAAGCGCCGAGCTGGAGGTCGAGCTGCCGGCGGGCAGCTATGTGGCCTATTGTCCGGTGGGCAGCCATCGCAGCCTCGGCATGGAAGCCCGCATCGAGGCCGGCGAAGCCTACTGAGCCCGAGCGCCGGACCACCATCGAGGAAGGGGCGCGGACCGCCGATCGGACGATCGGCGATACCGTCGCCTGGATCACCGGCAGCGACGGGAAGAGCGCGGAGAAGGCAGCGGCGCCGCCCGAGGCCACGCCTCCGCCTCCGGATGCCTCCGCCTCGCCGCCCCTCGAGCCGGCCGGCGGCGAGGAAGGCTATCTGGCCGCCGCCTGTCTCGAGCCGCTGCACACCGGCAGCGGCGAGGACCTTTTGCCCCAGCCCGTTGACAGCCCGCCCCGGGTTCCGGATCCTGCCAGATAATCACAGCTCCGAAACGGAGGATGCCGGCGGCGATCCGGACCGTCCGGATGCCGGGATCGGGAGGGAGGAAGATGGGCCGCAATCCCGCATGGCCGCGCAGCAGCCGGGGCTTTCCCGCGATCCGGCGGCTGCCGTTCGTTCTCGCCCTGCTCTGGCTGCCCGCCTTCCCGGCACCGCTGCAGGCCCGGACCCCCGGCGTCGAAGAGGCCGAGCTGGGACCGCTCGCCGAGGTCGTCTCCCTCGAGGCCAACGCTGTCTGGACGGCGGCGATGGAGGAGGGC
>CAYYZI010000511.1:0-2423 GCA_964475675.1 uncultured Geminicoccaceae bacterium | reverse complement strand
GGAGGGCACCAGCTCGACAATGCCGGGCTGGCCATCGCCGCCGCCCGGGCGCTCGGCGATCTGGCTCCCTCGCCGGCGGCCATCGCCGCCGGGCTGCGTGCCGCCCGCTGGCCGGCCCGGCTGCAGCGTCTTTCCGGCGGCGTCCTCGCCCGACTGCTGCCGGAGGAGGTCGAGCTGTGGCTGGATGGCGGCCACAATCCGGCGGCCGGAAAGGTACTGGCCCGGAGCCTTCCCGAGCTGGCGCGCGGCCGGCCGGTGCATCTCGTGCTGGGCATGCTGCGCACCAAGGATGTGCGTGCTTTCGCCCGGCCGCTGGCGCCGCTCGCCGCCAGCGTCACCACGGTGCCGGTACCCGACGACCCGCTCAGCCAGGATCCCGGGGAGATGGCGGCCCGGCTGGCCGCCCTCGGCGTGCCGGGAAGGCCGGCGGCGAGCGTTCCCGAAGCTCTGCGACGGATCGCCACCGGGCTGTCCGGCCCGGCCCTTGTCCTGATCACCGGCTCGCTCTATCTGGCCGGCACGGTTCTGCGCGCCAACGGCTGAGCCACCGGCGCGGGCGGCCAAGACCGTTGGCGCGGCTCGTTGCGATGCGCTATAGCAGGCCCGGTTCGCCGGCCGTGCGGCCTCGGATCGGCGCGGGCGTGGTGGAATCGGTAGACACGCGGGATTTAGGATCCCGTGGCGAGAGCCGTGCGAGTTCGAGTCTCGCCGCCCGCACCAGCGTGGCGCGGGTCGGGAGTGCGGCGGTGGGACCCTCATACCGATCGAGAGCAGGGACATGGAAATCAAGGAAGTCGCCCAGGAGGGCCTCAAGCGGGGCTACAAGGTCACCTACGATGCCGCGGAGATCGAGGAGCGGGTCCAAAAGCGCCTGACCGAGCTCGCCAAGACGGTGCGGCTGCCGGGCTTCCGCCCGGGCAAGGTGCCGCTGGGACTGCTGCGCAAGCGCTACGGCCCCTCGGTGCTGGGTGAGATCCTGGAGCAGGTGGTCGAGGAGGGCTCGCGCAAGGTGCTGACCGATCACGAGCTGAAGCCGGCGCTGCGTCCCAAGGTCGAGGTCACCTCCTTCGACGAGGGCAAGGATCTCGAGTTCAGCGTCGATCTCGAGGTGCTGCCCGAAGTTCCCGAGATCGATCTGTCGGCCATCGAGCTGGTGCGTTACACCGCCGAGATCGACGAGGAGCGGGTCCGTCAGTCGCTCGAGAACCTGGCCAAGGCACAGCAGCAGTACGAGGTGCCCGAAGAGCCGCGCCCGGCCCGGGAAGGCGACCAGGTGGTGATCGACTTCACGGGATATCGCGAAGGCGAGACCTTCGAGGGCGGTTCGGCCACCGATCTGCCGGTGGTGATCGGCTCGGGCAGCATGCTGCCCGGCTTCGAGGAGGGGCTGATCGGCAAGAAGGCGGGCGACAGCTTCCGCCTCGAACTGACGGTTCCGGAGGATCATCCCAACAAGGAGCTGGCCGGCAAGCAGCTGGTCTTCGAGGGCACGGTCAAGGAAGTCCGGGTGCCCAAGCCGGTGGCCATCGATGACGAGCTGGCCAAGGCCTACGGCTTCGAGAAGCTGGAGGAGCTGGAGAAGGCGATCCGCGAGCGCCTCGAGCAGGAGTACAAGCAGCGGGCGCGCGAGAAGATGAAGCGCCAGCTCCTCGATCACCTGGCCGAGACCTACCGGTTCGAGGTGCCCCAGGGGATGATCGACCTCGAGTTCGACGCCATCTGGAAGCAGCTCACCGAGGAGATGGAGCGCTCCGGCACCAGCTTCGAGGAGATGGGCAAGAGCGAAGAAGAACTCCGGGAGGAATACCGCAACATCGCCGAACGTCGGGTCCGTCTCGGTCTGATCCTTTCCGAGATCGGCAACAAGAACCACATCAAGGTCGAAGCGGACGAGCTGCAGCAGGCCATGATCCGGGAAGCCCAGCGCTATCCGGGTCGGGAACGCGAGGTGTTCGACTTCTTCCGCAACAATCCCGGTGCGCTGGAGCAGCTGCGCGCACCGCTGTTCGAGGACAAGGTCGTCGATTTCATTTTCGAACTGGCCAAGATCCGCGACGAGAAGGTGAGCGTGGACGAGCTGTTCCACGAACCGGAGGACGAGGAGGACGCCGTGGCGGGAGCCAAGGCCGCCGCCGAGGCGGCGGCCGCAGAGGAAGCAGCGGAAAGCGCGCCGGCGAAGGGCTGAAGCCCCGCCTGCGACAATGGAGGACGGATGACCAGCGAGATTCCGATCATCAGCCAGCTCGTACCGATGGTGGTCGAGCAGACCCCGCGGGGGGAGCGCGCCTACGACATCTACTCGCGGATGCTCAAGGAGCGCATCATCTTCCTGATGGGCCCCGTGGACGACCATATGGCGAGCCTGGTGACCGCCCAGCTCCTGTTCCTGGAGGCGGAGAATCCGGACAAGGACATCAGCCTCT
>CAYYZI010000510.1:0-2423 GCA_964475675.1 uncultured Geminicoccaceae bacterium | reverse complement strand
ATAGATGGTGCGCATCCGCCGGCTGCCCGACCATCTGGTCAACCGGATCGCCGCCGGAGAGGTGGTCGAGCGACCGGCCTCGGTGGTCAAGGAGCTGGTGGAGAACGCCCTCGATGCCGGCGCCACGCGCATTACCGTGACCATGGAAGAGGGTGGCCGCCGGCTCGTGCTGGTCGAGGATGACGGCCAGGGCATGGAGGCCGCCGAACTGCCGCTGGCGCTGGAGCGTCATGCCACCTCCAAGCTCCGGGACGAACAGCTCATCGCCATCGACACCCTGGGGTTTCGCGGCGAGGCGCTGCCCTCGATCGCCGCCGTGGCGCGGCTTTCCATCACCAGCCGCGGCGCATCGGCGGAAAGCGCCTGGCGCATCCGGGCCGAAGCGGGCGCGATCGGCGCCGTCGAGCCGGCCGCCGGCAGCCCGGGCACCCGGGTCGAGGTCCGCGATCTCTTCTTCAATCTTCCGGCCCGCCTCAAGTTCCTGAAAAGCCCGCGCAGCGAGAACGGGGCGGCGCTGGAGGTGATACGTCGGCTGGCGATGGCCGCGCCGGAGGTGCGGATCCGGCTTTTCCAGGACGGCCGCCGGGTGCTCGATCTCGAACCGGTTGCGGCGGGCGAGGAGGAGGCCGATCTGTCGCGCATCGCGGCGCTGATCGGCCGCGATTTCGCCGCCAACGCCCTGCGGCTGGAGGCCGAGCGGGACGGCATCACTTTGGTGGGGTATGCGGGCCTGCCCACCCTGTCGCGCAATCACGCCCGCCACCAGTATCTCTTCGTCAACGGCCGGCCGGTACAGGACCGTCTGCTCCGGGCCTGCCTGCGGGCCGCCTACAGCGATCTCCTGTTCCGCGACCGCCAGCCGGTGGCGGCATTGTTCCTGCGCCTGCCGGCGGAACGGGTGGATGTCAACGTCCACCCCCAGAAGAGCGAAGTGCGCTTTCGCGAACCCGAGCTGGTGCGCGGGCTGGTGATCGGGACCCTCAAGCGGGCGCTGGCCGAGCACGGCCACCGCAGTGCGGTGACCGTGCAGGGTGCGGCGCTAGGGCCGGTCTCGACGGGGAGGTTCCCGACCGCCGCTGGCGGCCGAACGGGGGCGCGACAGCCGGTCCTCGCCGGCCTCGCCGAAGCGCCCACGCGCTTCGACCCGGCAGCGCTGGCGGTGGCGCTGCAGGCCCCTGCCGAGCCGTCGCCGGAGCGCGAATCGGCGGCGGGGCCGCTGGGGCGGGCCCGGGCCCAGATCCTCGATGCCTACATTCTGGCCGAGAATGCCGAGGGGCTGGTGATCGTCGATCAGCATGCCGCCCATGAGCGGATCGTCTACGAGGGGCTCAAGGCCCAGCTCCGGGAGGGCGGGGTGGCGCGCCAGCTCCTGCTGATGCCGGAGGTGGTGGAACTCGAGGAAAGCGAACGGGCGATCCTGCTCGAGCATGCCGCGACCCTGGCGGAGTTGGGGATCCTTCTCGAGCCCTTCGGCGGCGGTGCGGTGATCGTCCGCGAGATGCCGGCGCTTCTCGGGGAGGCCGGGGCGCTGGCGGGGCTTCTGCGGGACGTCGCGCAGGAGCTCGAGAGCTGCGGCGAGGCCCTCAGTCTGCGCGAGAGCCTCGAGCGGGTGCTGGCCCGCATGGCCTGCCACGGTAGCATCCGGGCCGGTCGGCGGCTCAGCGTCGCGGAGATGGATGCGCTGTTGCGGCAGATCGAGCAGACGCCATATTCGGCGCAGTGCAATCATGGACGACCGACCTATATCACCCTCGACAGGAGCGGGCTCGAGCGTCTATTTGCGCGGCGCTAGTGGGGATTGGCGGTCGGTCCGTGACGGATCGGACGAAGCGGAGCGGAGCGAAGCATGACCTATGTGGTCACCGAGGCGTGCATCAGGTGCAAGTACATGGACTGTGTCGAGGTCTGTCCGGTCGACTGCTTCTACGAGGGCGAGGTGATGCTCGTCATCAATCCGGACGAATGCATCGACTGCGGCGTGTGCGAGCCCGAGTGTCCCGCCGAGGCCATCATTCCCGACACCGAGGAAGAAGCGGAGAAGTGGCTGGAGCTCAACCGGGAGTATTCGAGCGGCCCCTGGCCCAACATCACCCGCAAGGGAACGCCGCCGCCGGATGCCGACGAGTGGGTGGGAGTGCCGGGCAAGTTCGAGAAGTTCTTTTCGCCCAATCCCGGCAAGGGAAGCTGACCCCGGAACCGCAGTCCCGCATGCCTGCGATGGCTTGCCACGGCGATGCCGGGCGCGCCGGGGTGGAAATGCATCACATTTTATGATAACTTGTTTCCATCGAGAGGTGAGGTGGACACCGAGCCGCCCACTCTCGGGCGTATGTTTCAAACTCGCAATGAAGCTCTGGGGGCGCGGGTCTCGCCTTGAGGCCGGTGCCGAGGGGTACTGTGCCGCTCGCTCTCCAAACAGCATG
>CAYYZI010000509.1:0-2426 GCA_964475675.1 uncultured Geminicoccaceae bacterium | reverse complement strand
GATCCCGAGCAGTGCCAGCAATCCGAGCTGCAGGCCGTGGATCCGCAGAATATCGCCACCGGTGGCCCCGAGCGCCTTCAGCACCGCGATGGTCCGCCGCCGGCTGTCGAGATAGGCGCTGGCCGCCAGGGCGATCCCCAGCGCCCCGGTGAGCAGCACCGCCAGCCCGGCCACCGTCAGATAGCTGGTCAGGGGATCGCTGAAATGCGCCACCCGCGGCACGATCTCGCTGGCCCGCCGCAGCCGCCAGGGCGCCTGCCGGGCCCGGGCCTCGAGCCTCGCGGCAAAGGCCTCGGCATCGCTGCCCTCGGCCAGGGCCAGGAGATAGGTATAGCTGGCCACCGCTCCCGGTTTCATCAGGCCGCTTCCGGCCAGGCTCGCATGGTCGATCAGCAGGCGCGGGCCGATATCCATGAAGCCGGCGAGGCGGTCGGGCTCGCGCAGCAGCCTCGCGCGCACCTCGAGCTCGACATCGCCCAGCCGGATCCGGTCCCCGACATCGATGCCGAGCCGGCTCAGGAGCAGGGGATCGGCGATCGCACCGCCGCCGGCGAGCGCGGCTGCCACCTCCTGCGGCGGCTCCAGTTCGACCTCGCCGTAAAGCGGCCAGGCCCGGTCCACGACGCGCAGCGCCACCGCGATGTTGCGGCCGCCGGCGGCGACGAAGGCATGGGTGCGCAACCCGCGCGACAGGCGGGCACCCGGCGGCACGAGGCTCGCGAGTTGCTCCCCGGCGAGCGGCCGCCCGGCACTGGTAATCAGCAGATCGCCGCCGAGCAGGCTGCGGGAATCGCGGGCGACCGAAGTGAGCACGCTGCCGGCGGCGATGCCGATGGCGGCGATGGTCGCCACCCCCAGCAGCAGGCAGGCGACGAATACCAGAAATCCCCGCCGGTCGCCGCGCAGATCGCGAAGCGCCAGACGCAGCGCCAGCCCGAGGCGGCCACCTCCTCGCGACCCGCCGCGCGCCATGCCGCTCATGCGACGATACGGCCGTCGTGCAGCTCCACCCGGCGCTCGCAGCGGGCCGCCAGATCCGTCTCGTGGGTGACCAGCACGAGGGTTGTGCCGCGGCGCTCGCGGATGGCGAACAGCAGATCGATCACCTGCTCGCCGGTCTCGCGGTCGAGATGGCCGGTGGGCTCGTCGGCCAGCATCAGATCGGGCTCGCAGGCCAGGGCGCGGGCCAGCGCCACCCGCTGCTGCTCGCCGCCCGAGAGCTGGGCCGGATAATGATCGAGACGATGGGCGAGGCCGACCTCGGCGAGGCGTTCGGCGGCCCGTTCGAGGGCATCGGACCGCCGTGCCAGCTCCAGCGGCAGAGCCACGTTCTCGCGCGCCGTCATGGTCGGAACCAGATGGAAGAACTGGAAGAGGATGCCCACATGGTCGCGGCGAAAGCGCGCGAGATCGTCCTCGCCCATGGTGGCGAGCTCGGCTCCGGCCACCTGCACGCTGCCGGCGCTGGCCCGCTCGATGCCGGTGATCACCGCCAGCAGACTCGACTTGCCGGCGCCGGAACGGCCCGTCACGGCGACCGCCTCGCCGGCGGCGATGTCGAGATCGATGCCGCGCAGAATCTGTACCGGACCGGCGGCACCCGATAGGGTGAGCTCCACTCCCCGCAACCGGATCATCGAATGTCGAGCCCGCGCATGGATCCTCTCCGCCATCTCCGGTTCTTCGCCGGGCGCCGCTTCCCGACCGGCGCCCGTCATCAAGTGCGTCGGCGGCCCCCGTTCGGCAAGCTCGCCGCTGCGGTTGTCGCCGTTCTCCTGCTGCTGGCGGGGCCGCTGGCCGCCGCCGAATGCCGCATCGCCGTGCTCGGGGATTCCCTGGTGGCCGGCTACGGAGTGGCGCCGCAGGAGGCCTTTCCGGCCCGCCTCGATGCCGCCCTCGATGCCGTTGGCTATGGCCATTGCGAGGTGATCGATGCCGGCGTCTCCGGCGATACCTCGGCCGGTGGCAGGGCCCGCATCGACTGGGTGCTGGCGGATCGCCCCACCCATCTCCTCCTGGAGCTCGGCGCCAATGATGCGCTGCGGGCGCTGCCGGTGGCCCAGATGCGCGACAATCTGGCCTTCATCATCGAGCGGGCGCAGGCCCGGGGCGTGGCCGTGCTGCTGGCCGGCATGCTGGCACCGCCCAATCTCGGCGAGCCCTACGAACGGGCCTTCGCGGCGGTCTATACCGAGCTCGCCGAGCGGTTCGACATCCCCCTCTACCCCTTCTTCCTCGACGGTGTCGCCACCGATGCGCGGTATCTCCAGGCCGACGGGCTGCATCCCAATGCCGCAGGCATCGAGGTCGTCGTCGCCCGCATCCTGCCCACCGTCACCGCATGGCTGCGGGCCACCGGTATCGAGCCCGCCAACTAGAACATGCGCCGGCGACGGCGCTTGCTGCGGGCAGCGCGGGTACGCACC
>CAYYZI010000508.1:0-2430 GCA_964475675.1 uncultured Geminicoccaceae bacterium | reverse complement strand
CCGCTACGCCGATCCCGAAGGGGTGGGCGGCGCCGGCGAAGCCTATCTGATCTATGGCCATGCCGGCCCCTTCGACGCCGTGCTCGACCTCGGTTCGCTGGAAGAGGATGGGGCGGGCTGCCGGCTGATCGGCACCACCGGCGAAGCCTATGCCGGGTTCAGCCTCGGCGGTCCCGGCGACATCGATGGTGACGGTTTCGACGATCTGGTGATCGGCGCACCGGCGACGGTGGGTGGCGACAGTGCGGGCACCGCCTTCGCGGTCTTCGGCGGCGAGCATTTCACCGCCACCGTCGCTTCCCTCACCGGCGATCCGACGACAGTGGTGTGATGACGGCGGCGGCCGGGGTCCGGCGACGGGCCGGCGTCACTCCTCCTCGGCGGTGAACTCGCTGGCCTGCAGCGCCCGCGGTTCGAGCTCCACCTGGGAGACCGCGGGGATCTCGGTATTGGCCGGTGCCACCCGTAGCTGCTCGAAGCGCCGGGCCGCCGGCAGCACCCGCGCTTCCAGCGACCCCACCGCCCGGTTGTAGCGGTCGACCGCCTGGCGCAGGGCCTTGCCGACCCCATCCATATGCTCGCCGAAGGTCTTGATGCGGTCGTAGAGATCGCGGGCCAGCCCCGCCACCTCCTGCAGGTTCTCGGCGAGCTTCTCCTGCCGCCAGCCATAGGCGATGGCCTTGATCAGGGCGACCAGGGTGGCCGGGGTGGTGATCAGCACCCGCTGCTTGAGGGCGTCCTCGAACAGTGAGGGATCGACCTCCACGGCGGCCGCGTAGAAGGCCTCGCCGGGAATGAACATGACCACGAAATCGGGAGTGTCCTTCAGGCTCTGCCAGTATTCCTTGCTGGAAAGCTTGCGCACATGCTCGCGTACCTGGCGCAGATGATCGCGCAGCGCCCGCGCCCGTTCCTCCTCGTCGCTGGCCTCGATCATCGAAAGGTAGGCATCCAGCGGGGTCTTGGCGTCGATCACCAGGCATTTGCCGCCGGGCAGGCGCACCACCACATCGGGCCGCAGCCGTCCCTCCTCGCCGGCCACGCTCCGCTCACTGACGAAATCCACATGCTCGGTCATGCCGGCGAGCTCCAGCACGTTGCGCAGCTGGTATTCGCCCCAGCGTCCCCTGGTCTTTGGCTGGCGCAGCGCCTGCACCAGCTTGCCGGTATTGTCCGAGAGCTCGCGCTGCCCCTGGATCAGGGCACGGACCTGCTGGGTGATGGCGCCGTAGGCCTCCTGGCGCGCCTTCTCGAGCTCGCCCACCCGATGCTCGAATTTGGCGAGGCTCTCGGCGATTGGCCTGACCAGGCTCTCGATCTCCTTCTTGCGGGCCTCGAGGGTTTTTTCCGCCTCGCTCTTGTGGGCGTTGAAACGTTCCGAGACGAGCTGGAGAAAATTGCGGCTGTTGTGGTCGAGGATATCGGTCGCGAGAGTCCTGAAGCGGTTTTCGAGCTCTTCCAGCTTCTCGCGATGGTTGCGTTCCTCGGCTGCGAGCCGGGTGCGAAGCTCGGCACCTTCGAGGGCGAGACGCTCCTTCTCTTCCCGCAGCGCCGCCATCTCGGCGCGCAGCGGCCGCGCCAGCCACCACCAGACGACGGTGCCGCCGAGAACCAGTCCGAACAGCAGAAGGGCGATGCTCGCCCCGAAGTCTCCCGGCATCGGTGCCGCCGCTCAGCCGCCCTCGGCCTCGGGCCAGCTGCCGAGCATCGCCTGGGCGTAGCGTTCGATGCCGATCTGTTCGATCAGCTCGAGCTCGGTCTGCAGATGATGCTCGTGCTCCTCCTCGTCGGCCAGGAGTCCGATCATCAGATCGCGGCTGACATAGTCGCCGGCGGCCTCGCACACCGCCACCACCTGCCGGTAGTAGGCCATGGCCTCGCGCTCGAGCTCGAGATCGCCCTCGATGGCGCTCTTCAGATCGGTGCCGATCCGCAGTTTGCCGGGATTGTCCAGCCGCGGTGTGCCCTCGAGCAGAAGGATGCGCTGGATCAGGAGATCGGCGTGCTTCATCTCCTCGATCGCTTCCTTCATCTCGTGGCGGCCGCGCCTCTGGAAGCCCCAATGTTCGATCATCCTGGCGTGCAGCACGAACTGGTTGGAGGCGGCGATCTCGACGGCGAGCGCACCATTGAGGGCGTCGATGACCTTGGGGTCACCTTTCATGCGACGGGGCTCCTTGGTTGGGATTCTTGGTTCGCGGCAGCGTAGCCGCAGGCCCCCAGCAAGTCCAGCAGATGCCCCGGCGGCGGCGCCTCCACTTCGATCGGATCGCGCGCCGCATAGAGCGGGATGCGCAGCGCCCGGGCGCGCAGATGGAGCGGCAGCAGCCCGACCGCCCCGGGCCGGCCGGAGACCGCATCGCCGACGACCGCACAGCCCACCGCCGCGCGGTGACACCAGAGCTGATGGGGGCCCCCCCCCCCCCCCCC
>CAYYZI010000507.1:0-2433 GCA_964475675.1 uncultured Geminicoccaceae bacterium | reverse complement strand
AGAGCCCCATGGTCACCACCGTGGCGCCGACGATGCCGGTGGAGGCCGCCAGCAGCATGCCGACGATGGTCACCGAATAGGCGAGGCCGCCCCTGAGCGTGCCGAACAGCAGTCCCATGGTTTCGAGGAGCTGCTCGGCGATCTTCGAGCGCTCCAGCATCACCCCCATGAACACGAACAGGGGTACCGCCACCAGCACCTCGTTGACCATCACCCCGAAATAGCGGGACGGCAGCCCGCCGAGGAGGCGCATGTCGAATTCGCCCATTCCCCAGCCGATGGTGGCGAAGGCCAGTGCGGTGCCGGCCAGCGAGAAGGCCACCGGAAAGCCCAGCAGCAGGACGCCGCAGGTGGCCGCGAACATGACTAGGCTGAGGACCTCGCCGGTCATCGGGCGTCCACCGCATCCTGGGCCAGCAGCAGTTCGGTCCGTCCTTTGAGCGCCAGCAGCGCCTTGGCCGCCAGCGACAGGCCCTGCAGCCCGACCAGCACCGCGAACAGGAGGATCACACTCTTGAGGAGGTACAGCCCGGGCATGCCGCCCGCTTCCCGCGATTCCTCGAGCTTGCTCCAGGATTCGGCGACATAGGGCCAGCTCTCGTAGAGCACCACCAGCACCAGCGGCAGCAGCAGGAACAGCGAGCCCAGGAGGTCGACCCAGGCCTTGTAGCGGATCCCGGCCGGCCGGTAGAAGACATCGACCCGTACATGGCCGTTGTGCAGCAGGGTGTAGCCGGCACCGAGCATGAAGACGATGCCGTGCATCCACACATAGGTCTCCTGCACCCAGACCAGACCCCAGTTGAAGCCGTAGCGCATCACCGCCACGGTGAAGGTCACCAGCACCATGGCCAGGGTCAGCCAGGAAACCGCCCTGCCGACCGCCTCGTTGATCCGGTCGACAACTCTGGCGAAGGCTTCGAGCTTGTGCATGGGCGTGCCCTATTCTATTGCCGCGCCGGGAGCGGGATCCGCCGCACCGGCCCCTGCTTACACGGCGCGGCGGAAGCTGGCCAGACGGCGGCCCTGCGCGCCTCGGTCGCGGTTTCCGGCGAAGCACGGCGTCACCAACTGGCAAGACGGGGTCCGCCGGCAGAAAGGGGAGGAACCATGTCGGAACGCTTCAGGGCGCTCGTGCTCGACCGCGAGGACGGCAAGATCACCTGGCGCATCGAGGAACTGCCGCTCGACGCCCTGCCCGAGGGCGAGGTGCTGGTGGAGGTCGTCTATTCCTCGCTCAACTACAAGGACGGGCTGGCGATTACCGGCGCCGGCAAGATCATCCGCGAATTCCCCTTCGTGCCAGGCATCGATCTGGCCGGCCGGGTGCGCGAATCCTCGGTGCCCGAATACCGGCCCGGTGACCTCGTGGTGCTGACCGGCTGGGGGGTCGGCGAGCGGCACTGGGGCGGCTTGGCCGAGCTCGCCCGGGTCAGGGCCGAATGGCTGGTGCCGCTGCCCGAGGGGCTCAGCCTCGAGCATGCCATGACCATCGGTACCGCCGGCTTCACTGCCATGCTCAGCGTCATGGCGCTGGCCGAGCAGGGGGTCGGAGCGGATGCCGGCGATGTGCTGGTGACCGGGGCCAGCGGCGGGGTGGGCTCGATCGCCACCGCCCTGCTGGCGCGGCGCGGCTATCGCGTGGTGACCGCCACCGGGCGTCCCCAGCTCACGGAATATCTGCAGGGGCTCGGAGCGGCCGAGGTGATCGACCGCGCGAGCGTTCTCGAAAGCGGCAAGGCCCCGCTGGCCTCGCAGCGCTGGGCCGGGGCGGTGGACACGGTGGGCGGGGCGATGCTGGCGGCACTCCTGAAGGCACTGCGCTACGGCGGCACCGCTACCGCCTGCGGTCTGGCGGGCGGCACCGAGTTGCACACCACGGTCTTTCCCTTCATCCTGCGCGGCGTCAAGTTGATCGGCATCGACTCGGTGTACTGTCCGCAGGAGCGGCGCCGTACCGCCTGGCAACATCTCGCTCGGGAACTGGATGCGGCCCTGCTCGATCAAATCACCACGGTGGTGCCGCTGGAGAAAGCGCCCGAAATCGCGCGAGGATTTCTCGAAGGCAAGATCCGCGGACGGGTGGTGGTGGCGGTCCGCGGCGAACACTGACGGTTCTGCGGACGAACTTCCAGCGGCCGGTCGGAACTTGCATTGCAAGCCGCCGGCGACGTGCTATAAGCGCGCCGATCCTTCGACCGGCGGTGGCAAGAGGTGCTGCCTCGCGCTCTTCTCCGGCCGCCCCCAGTGAGCCATGCCGACTGTATTCGTACTCAACGGTCCCAATCTCAACCTCCTCGGCCAGCGCGAGCCCGAGATCTACGGCCGTCACAGCCTCGAGGAGATCGCCGCCCGCTGCCGCGAGGCCGGCCGCCGGCTGGGCCTCGAGATCGTGTTCCGCCAGACCAACGGCGAAGGCGAACTGGTGAACTG
>CAYYZI010000506.1:0-2441 GCA_964475675.1 uncultured Geminicoccaceae bacterium | reverse complement strand
ATGCGGGTCGGCTGCGGTTCGGCCACCATCGGCATCTTCGCCCGCCAGTGGTTCGGCCTTGTCGACGAGGTGATCGTGGTCGACGACCATATCACCGGCGTTCTCACGGAGCACCAGGCGGGCCGTTTTCTGGGCATGAAGCCCTCGGGCATCCGCATCCGCGGCCGCCGTTCGACGCCCGGCCGCTATTTCCGGGTGGCGGAGCCGGGATCCGGCTGGGGCGGCACCGACATCACCGATCCGCTCACCATCATCGAGCGCATCGATCCGAAGATCGCCTGGCCGGGGCTGCGTCTGCTGTTCGTCAGCACCACCGGCGAGGACAGCGCCTGGTTCGTGCTCGACGAGAACCTCGTGCCGGTACCCGCCGAGGAACCGCCCGAGATCCGCAAGGTCACCGAACGCATCGCCGAGAATTGCGAGCCGGCCCTGTGCACGGTCCTGTTCATGGCCGGCGCCGGCGGGAGCCTGCGGGCCGGGGTCACCGAAAACCCGGTGCGGCTGACCCGTTCGGTCAAGGAGATGCTGGTGCGGGTCACCTCGGGCGGGGCACCGGTCTATATCTGGCCGGGTGGCGGTATCACCTACATGGTCGATGTCACGCGGATGCCCGACCATGCCTTCGGCCATGTGCCCACCCCGGCGATCGTGGCCCCCATCGAATTCACCATGCGGCTCGAGGACTACCGGGCGATCGGCGGTCACATGGAGGAGGTGCGGCGGCTTGCCGACATGCATCCCGAACCCGACCGGCTGCGTCTGGTCGAGTGGCTGCCCGCCAATCCCTGGCCTTATGCGCCCCTCAACGGCTGAAGACGACCGCTCACCGGTTCAGCCAGCGTGCCAGCAGCGCATCCTGGAAGGTGCGCGCCCGTTCGTTCCAGCGGTCGGCCGCCTGCAGCATGGCGGCACTCTTGACCGGCGTCCGGTCATAGGCCGCCCGCGCCCGCTGATCGTCGAGCATGATGGCGAAGGCGCGCATGCCGCCGCTTCCGGGCAGCAGGTAGCCGGCGATGGTGCTGGCATAGTCGATGGTGCCGGTCTTGGCCCAGATCCGGAGCGCGGTGCGGCCCTCTGCCAGTCGTCGCCGCAGGGTTCCGGCCCAGCCCGAGGCCGGCAGCAGGGCGGCGAGACGAAATCGACGGTCGCCGAATGCCAGGAGCGCGGTGAGCTGGCGGGGGGTGAGCCGCGAAGCGGCGCCGAGACCGGAATGGTTGACGAGGCGGGCATTGGACCAGTCGATTTCCGGCAGCCTTTTCCGCAGATGGGCGAGGATGCGGGCGGCCGAACCCTCGAGCGAGACCGGCGGAGCGGCCGCCAGGCTGCGGCCGGTCAACAGGCCGAGGGTCTCCGCCACCTGGTTGTTGGAGTAGAGCAGCATGCCGCGGACGATGCGCCGCAAGGGCGCGCTTTCCTTCCGGGCCAGCGGCACCGCATCGGCGGGGATGGTGCCGCGCACCGGCAGGGGCAGGGGGATGCCGAGGCCCTCGGCCAGCCGGTGGAACAGCATCGCCGCATGCCTGCCGGCATCCCGCACCGGCAGCGCCCTGGCGCGGCCGCCGCGGGGAATGTGCCAGACCGCGCCATCGCCGCTGCGTACGAGCTGCGCGGTTTCCGGTGGTGGCACCGGCCTGTCCGACCAGGCGAGCCGCGCCTCGAACAGGGGCGGAACGGTCGTCGGCGGGACCGTCGGAATCAGCCGGACACGGGCGAAATCCACGGTCAGTGCCCCCACCCCGGCATTGTACGGCACGCTTTCGGGCTCGCTCGTGGCGATCCGGGGAAAGCGCGGCAGCAGCCCGTCATCGAGCAGGAAACGCCCGCCGATCCCGGTCACGCCGCGCTCGCGCAGGCTCAGCGCGAGATCGAGCAGATCGGCCACATCGAGCAGCGGATCGCCGCCCCCGCGCAGTACCAGATCCCCCCGCAGAACCCCGCCCTCGATCGGTCCGGTGGCGAGCAGCTCGGTGGCGAGCCGCCTGTCGGCGCCGAGAAGATCGAGGGCCGCCACGGCCGTTGCCAGTTTCGCCGTGGAAGCGGGGATGCGTGGCCGGTCGGCGAGATGGGCCTCGAGCTCCACGCCGCTGCCGAGATCGAGCAAGAGCCAGCTCGCTTCCTCGGCGGTGAAGCCGAAGCGCTCCGGCAGGCGGGCGGAGGCGGCATCTTCCGCCCGTGCCGCGGGCAGGGCGAACAGGAGAAGGAGGGCGAAGGCGGCGATGCGACGCGTCACGGTGATGCCCCGGCTGGTCCTCGCTGCTGCTAACGGGCGCCGGCGCCGCCCGCAAGCCCCTGCGGCCCTGCAGCCGTGACGGGGCCTTCGGTCCGCCGCCTGCCGGACGGGCGACGCCTGCATCTGCAGCACGGCCCGATCGACATCATCGCCGAGGCATTCGGCCCGCCCGCGCGGCGCGAGGCGGCCCATGGGGCGCTGGCACGGGCAT
>CAYYZI010000505.1:0-2446 GCA_964475675.1 uncultured Geminicoccaceae bacterium | reverse complement strand
GCAAGCGTCTGCTAATCTACCCTACGTCATGGGATACCATGGGGGTGCGTTCGGCGCTCCGGCGCTGCCGGCGGCCATGCGAAGGTGGCGGGCGGCTCAGATTTCGCGGAACGGAATCGGCCGGCCGCTGCGATCGCAGACGAGCTTGCCGCTCTCGTCCTGCGCAGCTATGTATCGCCCGTGGCCCACGGCGGTCCCGACGTAGAGCGTAGGCTTCACTTTCTTGCCTTCGAAAGTCTTCAGCTGCTGCGCTGGCCCGCGCGCCGATGGATCGTTTTTGCTCTTGGACGTCTTCAGCATAGGATGCGCTCCACGAATCCGGGTACGACAAGAACGGCCGCCCGCGAGCCGGTCCTCGCGGCGAGCTTTGTTTGGGGTGTCGTCCCACTTCCGTCAAGAGGGCGCGGCAAGCCGTCGTCCGCCCTCCAGCCATGGACATTGCCGATGGCCTCTCGGTTTCGGCGCCAGCAGCCGGTTCTCGTCGCCCTTCGCAGCGCCCTGCTGATCGCGGGGCTGGGGCTGGCTGCCTGCAGCGGACCGTCCTCGCTCTACGATCCTCTCGCCGGCAGTCGCATCGCGCCGCCGATCGTGATCGACGATTCGGGACCGGCGGGAGCCTATCTCGCCGGACGTTTCGCCCTCCAGAACGGTGACTACGCGACCGCCCTCACCTTCTACCGGCAGGCCCTGGCCGACCAGCCCGAGGATCTGGAGCTGCGCCGGCGCGTGTTCCTCCTGGAGATCGAGACCGGCGCCTTCGAGGATGCCCTGGCCTCGGCACGGGATTTGACGGCGCTCAGTCCGCGTCTGCCCGAGGCCAACCTGCTGGTCGCCATCGACCAGCTGCGGCAGGGGCAGTGGTCGGCCGTGCGGCAGCAGCTCGAGAGGCTCGGCAGCCGCGGTGTCCTCGGCATGGCCCGCCCCATCCTGCTGGCCTGGGCGACCTTCGCCGCGCAGGATCCGCACCGGGCGCTGGACATGCTGGCCGGAGAGGAGCGCGGCGAGGGATTGCTGCGCCTCAATGCCTATCACCGTGGCATGATGCTGGTGCTGCGCGGCGAGTACGCGCGCGCCGTCGATCTCCTGCGGGAATATGTGCGCCCGGGCGAGGCGGCGCCGACGCGCATGGTCCAGGCCCTGGCTTTCGCCCTGCAGCAGGCGGGCCGGACCGGAGAGGCGCTGGCACTGGTACGCGACCAGCGCGCCGAGATGCCGGACAACCCGGTGCTGGCGGCGTTGGAGAGCAGCCTGGCGGCGGGTCGGAGCATCGCGCCGCCGTTCGGCGATCCGGCCGGCGGCATGGCCGATGTGCTGCTCGGCCTGGCCCAGGCCCTGCAGGACCAGAATGTCGGCGAACGCAGCCTGGTGCTGGCGCGTTTCGCGACCTTCATCCGGCCCGAACTCGACGAGGCCTGGTTCCTGATCGCCCGTCTGGCACTGGAGCGCGAGCAGCCGGAGGACGCCCTGGCCGCCCTTTCCCGGATCCCCGAGGCCTCGCCTTGGGCCTGGCGGGCGCGGCTGCTGGAGGCCGACGCGCTGGTGCAGGCGGGAAGGAAGGACGAGGCGGTGCGGGTGCTGCGCCGCATGGCCGCGGACGATCCGTCGCGGATCGAGGCGCTGGTCGCCCTCGGCGACCTGTTCCGCCGCGACGAGGACTATGTGCGCGCGGAGAAGGCCTATCGCGAGGCCATTGCCCGGCTGCGCGAGGTGACGCCCGCACACTGGCGCCTGTTCTACGTCCACGGCATCACCCTCGAGCGCACCAAGCGCTGGCCGGAAGCCGAGAAGGATCTCCTGCGCGCGCTCGAGCTGCAGCCCGAGCAGCCCTTCGTCCTCAACTATCTGGGCTACAGCTGGGTCGATCAGGGGCTCAATCTCGAACGCGCCAAGGAAATGCTCCGCCGGGCGGTCGAGCTGCGCCCCAACGACGGCTTCATCGTCGACAGCCTGGGCTGGGTCAACTATCGGCTCGGCGACTACGGGGCTGCGGTCGAGGAGCTGGAGCGGGCGGTCGAGCTGGAGCCGGGCGATCCGGTGATCAACGACCGCCTGGGCGATGCCCTGTGGCGGGTCGGCCGCAAGCGCGAGGCCCGTTTCCAGTGGCGCCGGGCGCTGTCGCTCGACCCCGAGGAGGACACGGTGGAAGACCTCGAGCGCAAGCTCGAGCGCGGCCTGCCCGCGGCGGCGACCGCCAAACCCAACCGCACCTGAGCATGGACCGGTCGCCGGCGGCGGCCGGGTCGGCGGTCGACGAGCTGGCGCCGGCCAAGGTCAATCTGACCCTCGCCGTGGTCGGCCGGCGGGCCGATGGCTTGCACGAGCTCGACAGTCTGGTGGTGTTCGCACGCGTCGGCGATCGGCTGCGCTTCACGGTCGCAGATCAGTTGGGGCTCGAGGCGGGCGGGCGGTTCGCCGCGGCCCTCGGCGCGGCCCGTGACGACCTGGT
>CAYYZI010000504.1:0-2454 GCA_964475675.1 uncultured Geminicoccaceae bacterium | reverse complement strand
CCTCAAGCAGCCGCTGTGGCGGATGTTCAGCCGCATCACCGTGCCGGTCTGCCTGCCGGCGATCCTCGACATCGCAATCTATCTCTTCGTCAACGCCATGACCACGGTGTCGGCGGTGGTCTTTCTCTACTCCTCGACCACCGCGCTGGCCTCGGTGGCGGTGCTCAACATGGACGATGCCGGCGATATCGCCCCGGCAGCGGCGATGGGCATGATGATCTTCTACACCAACGTGGTGGCCCGTCTGCTGCAGACCCTCTCGAGCCGGCTGCTGCTCACCCGCACCCAGGCCTGGCGCCTGCGCTGAGGCGCGCGATCGCCAGATTGACCTCGCCCGGGCAACCGTCCAAGAGCCATCGGGCCGCGGCCGCCGTGCTGCCGCGAAGGAGGTGTTTTGCGCTGCCGCCGGGTCGCCGGTGCGGTCGGCGCCAGTTCGAGGAATGACGAGAGATGGCCGTCCCCAAGAAGAAAGTCTCGAAGTCCAGGCGCGACAAGCGGCGCACCCATCACGCCCTGACCCCGCCGACGGTGGTCGAGGACCGGGATACGGGCGAGTTCCGCCGCCCCCACCATATCGATCTCAAGACCGGCATGTATCGCGGCCGGCAGATCCTCGTGCAGAAAGAGGAAGAGGTCGAAGAGGAGGAGTGAGGGCCCGTTCGCCGCGGCCGGACCGGGATCAGCGCGGGCGCGCGCTCAGAAATCCCTTGAGGAAAGCGGCGAGATTGGCGCCCAGCGCCGGCTGCGGATAGCCGCCCTCCTGCACCAGCAGCACCGGCAGGGGCCGGCCGCCGATGAGTCTGCCGGCCGCATGCAGGCCGGCGCGGCTGACCCGCATCCCCTGCAGCGGATCACCTTCGTGCACATCGAGGCCGAGTGCCACCACCAGCGCCGCGCAGCCGCTTTCGGAAAGCATCGCCAGCGCCTCGCCGATGGCCGCGAGCCAGGGCTCGTCGCCGCTGCCCACCGGCAGCGGCCAGTTGCGGTTGGCACCCCATCCGGCCGCCGCACCCCGTTCTCCGGCATGGCCCCAGAAGAAGGGATAGTAGCTTGCCGGGTCGGCATGGATCGAGAGGGTCAGCACATCGCCCCGCTCGTAGAAGATGGCCTGGGCGCCGTTGCCGTGATGAACATCGACATCGAGAATGGCCACCCGGCCCAGCCGGCCGGCGAGATGGGCAGCGGCGATGGCGGTGTTGTTGAGATAGCAGAAGCCGCCGGCCATGTCGGCGAAGGCGTGATGACCGGGCGGGCGGCACAGGGCGTAGGCCTCGCGAACACCGCCCAGCAGCAGGGATGCCGCGGTGAGCGCGGTGTCGGCGGCGGCGACGGCCGCCTCGAAGGTGCCTTCGCCGATCGGGCAGGCGGCATCGGCCATGTACCAGCCGGCCTCGCCGACGATCTGTGCCGGGCACCGTCCCGGGTAGCGCTGCGGATGCATGTTGGCGACGACCTCGGGGCCGGCATCGCCGAGCTCCCGCCAGCGGGCATGCGCCGTCTCCAGAAACGCCAGATATCGCGGATCGTGCACGGCGAGGACGGGCGCACGCCCGAAATGCCGCGCCTCGATCGGCTCGAGACCCGCGGATCGCGCACCCTCCATCAGCAGCTCGACCCGCTCCGGCCGCTCGGGTGAGCCCGTCAGCCTGCCCCGGGAGAGGAAGGCACGCGGCGCGTGACGGGCATGCTGCGGGCTCCAGACCAGCTTCACCGGAGCGCTCCCGCCGGCGGCGAGGCTCAGAAACGGTCCTTGCGCGCCCGCAATTCGGCGAACACCTCGACCTCGCTCGCCTCCTCCATGCCCAGCCGGCGGCGGATGGCCGGATCGTTGACCCGCAGGAAGGGATTGGTCCGAAGCTCGAGATCGACGGTGGTGGGCACGGTCGGCTCACCGCGGCTGCGCAGCTCGCGGATCTCGGCAGCGCGCCTGACCAGATCGGGATTGTCGGGATCGACGCTCAGGGCGAAGCGGGCGTTGCTCTCGGTATATTCGTGGCCGCAATAGACGCGGGTCGCCGGCGGCAGCGCCGCCAGCTTGGAGAGCGAGCGCCACATCTGCTCGGGCGTGCCCTCGAACAGCCTGCCGCAGCCCAGCGCGAACAGCGTATCGCCGCAGAACAGCGCATCCTCGCCGGAGATCCAGAAGCTCACATGGCCGCGGGTATGGCCGGGGGTCTCCAGCACATGGACCGCCTCCTCGCCGAAGGTGAGGATGTCCCCCTCGGCGACCGCCACGTCGGTGCCGCTTTCGATGCCCGGAATGCGTCCGGTATCGCCGCGCGAATAGGCCACCCGCGCGCCGGTCTCGCGGCGCAGGGCCGGCAGTCCGCCGGTATGGTCGGCATGATGGTGGGTCAGCAGGATCCAGTCGAGGCCGCGGCCGAGATCGGCAAGGCGGGCCAGCACCGGTTCGGCCACCCCCGGATCGACCACCGCTGGTTGCCGTCGCCGGAT
>CAYYZI010000503.1:0-2458 GCA_964475675.1 uncultured Geminicoccaceae bacterium | reverse complement strand
CCAGGATCAACGGCAGCAGCGGCAGCGAAAGCAGGGCGAGGGTCCAAAAGCAGGTCGAGAGGAGGCTGTCGGAAAGGCCATCCATGCGCAGCAGCGCCGTGGTCCAGCCATCGCGCATGAGAAGCCCGGCGAGCGCGACGATCACCGCCGCCAGGCCCATCAGGCCATAGGCCTCGGGGCCGAGCATCGGGGCCAGCGCCAGGAACACCAGGCCACGAACCACGTGCGGCGCCGACAGGGCCACCGAGATCCAGCTCGCATCGCGCAGCAACCGCGGCAGCCGCCAGCTCCCGGGTGTCAGGATCACGATCGCCCTTCCCCGTCGGTGAACATCGCGATCGCGGTGGGCCAGGCGAGCTGCGTCGGAAACCGCTGCAGGACGCTCTCCAGGGCTCCGGCGAACCCCTCCACCGCCCCGATCGGATCTCCGGCTGTGGGCAGGGCCGTGCCGATGCGCAGGACATGCCGCCCTTCCGGCTCTCTCCAGCAGATTGCCGGCAGCAGTGCGGCACCGGTGGTGGCGGCGAGGCGAGGCGGCCCCAGGCTGAGCCGGATGCGGCGGCCGAGCAGGGCGGCACCTCCGGTACTGCTTTCGCCCGGTAGTGCGGTGATCGAGACCAGACGGTTCTCGAGCAGCCGGCGCCGGATCACGCGCATGGCCGCCGCCGGTGACCGGCCGGGCTCGATGCGCACACGTTCTCCGAGATAACGATCCTCCACCCGACAGACGAGCGGATTGAGCAGGCGCGAGCCGAGGCGGGTGCCGCTGCCGCCGTGCGAGTAGCGGCTCAGATGCGAGACCTTCCAGCCCTGCCGATGCCAGGCCATCTTGCTGATCAGAGAGGCGTAGGCCATCGGCGCCACCCAGAGGATGGCACCGCGGCCGGCATCCAGGGCGCGTGTGACCTCTTCCGCCCCCTGCAGCAGGATGTCCGGTTGCGGCGGACGCGGGCGGTACTGCGCGAACAGGAGGAGCTGCGCCATCTCGTTGTGGAACAGCAGTTCCTCCACCCACCCATGCGGTTCACCGGCGATCCCGGTACGGGTGAACAGGGGGACGAGGAGCCTCTCGGCATCGCGCACCGAGATCGGCCTTCTTCGGCGTTTGGCCGCCGCGAGGCGGCGCAGCAGACGTTCCTGCCACGGTTCCGGGAGCAGCAGGGCCGCCGCCAATGTCGCCGGCAGGCGCAGCGCCGTGCGCGTGTCGTGCATGTTCCACAGCCCCGGGGCCGGCGACTTCCGGGCCCGGCGACGGCGGCCTCCCGCGGGCCGGCTGTCCGGTCGGGGTCTGCTGTCCATGGTCGCGAGTGACATTCCGAACACGCGGTCCGCGATTTGATTAGGGGAATGTTAATGGGTAAGGCCTAGCAATGCTAAGGATTTCCCGTTGTGCCGGTCAACGCCCGAAGACTGCGAGGCTCCCCCGGATGCGCATTCTCCTTCTCGCCGGCGATGCGGACGGCAATCTCGGCGATCAGGCGATCCGCGAGGCGACGATCGGCGCGATCAACTGTCTCCGCCCGCAGGCCGAGATCACCCTGCTTACCCGGCGGCCCGAAAGCGTATGCGGCAGCAATCTCCGTCTCCTGCCGCGCGGGCCGCGAGCGCTGCCCGGTCTGCTGCGGGCCATGGGGCGTGCCGATCTGGTCCTCGTCGGCGGGGGCGGCCTGTTCCAGGACGACGACAGTCTGGTCAAGATGCCCTATTGGAGTGCGCTCACCCTCCTGGCGCGGCTTGGAGGCGGGCGGGTGGTCGGCTATGCCTTGGGCATGGGCCCACTCGATGCCTGGAGCAGCCGCCTGGCGGCGCGAACGGCTCTGGCGGTGATGGGTCGCATCAGCGTGCGTGACAGACTGGCGGCGGCGTTGGGAACTGCCCTGACCTCGAGCGAAGTGGAAGTCCTCCCCGATCCGGCCCTGCTGCTCACCCCGGCCTCCCGGCAGCGGGCTCGGGCGGTACTGGAGGAAGCCGGTGTGCCGCTGGATGGGCGGCCGCTGATCGGTGTTGCGTGCCGCCGCTGGTGGCCTCCCCGACGCCGGATCGTTCCCCGCAAGGTTGCATGGGCCCTGGGGCTGCCGGGCCGGCGGGACGGGCAGGGCGAGGTATTGTTCACCGCGCGCTTCGCCGAGCTGCTGCGGCGTCTGGCCGAAGCACGCGATGCCTTCGTCGTCTTTCTGCCCTCCTACAATGTTTCGCACGAGGGGGACGCGCGCTTCGCCCGCGAGATCGCGGCACGCATGCCCGGCATCCTGCATGCCCATCTGGGCGTAGCGGATGCACGGCTCTATGCGGCTCTCTGCCGGGAAGTCGATTTCCTGCTGGCCGGTCGGATGCATCCGGCGATCCTGGCCACCGCGGTCGGCACCCCGGCCTTCGGACTGGCCTACAATCCCAAGTTCGCCGGCTTCTTCGAATTGATCGGCCATCCCGAACGGATGGTCGAGGTCGCGGCGCTGTT
>CAYYZI010000502.1:0-2459 GCA_964475675.1 uncultured Geminicoccaceae bacterium | reverse complement strand
GAGGGCGATCGTACCGCTGCCTTCGCCCATCACCCCGAGGCCAACCGCCTGAAGAGACGCCGCGATCCCTTTGACTTCGAGGCCCATCGGGCACTGGTCGGGCGTCTCCCCGGGCTCTGCCGACCGGAGTTCCTCGAGCTGCGGCGGAAAGCCGGCGAGCCGTGCACCCTGCCGCTCCCGACCGTCGGCATGCCGCGCTCGGGGACCATCCGCGTGGAGCGCATTCTCGCTCGCCTTCCGGCGATGCTCGCCGATGGCGACGGCGAGGATCTGCCGAGGATCGCGCCGCCTGTCTGCGGTTCCACGAGGCGAGGGGGATGATCCGCACGGCCAGCTTCTTCCAGGCCCGGCAACCGTTGTATAGGGACTCCATCGGGGGATGGCGGGGCTTCGCCCGCCATCTGGCGCCGCTTCTGGAGGCTCTCGGACCGGAGTGGCAGTCGTGAGATCCGCCCTCGCCCTGCTTTTTCTGCTGCTGCTCGCGGGCTGCGCAGTGCGGCCCCCGGCCACCCTGCGGATCGATGCCCCGCCGGGTTCACCACTGGCGCGGCTGGTGGCCCGCTCGGGCTTCGTCGGGGTGCTGACCTATGCCCCGGGCGATCGCCGGGAAGGGCGGCGGCGAGTGGCTGTCGCCGGCGGCAGCGGTACGCTCATCGGCGATCACGGATTGGTGGTCACGGCCGCGCATATCGCTGTCGGCGCCACCTACAGGCTGCGGGTCACCCGCCCCGGTGAGGGGAGCTTCGAGGGGCACGTGCTGGCTCTGCTGCCCGAGAAGGATTTGGCGATCCTCTGCGTGCCCGGTCTGGTCGGCCATGCCGGTGCCAGGCTGCGCCTTTCCGATCCCCTGCCGGGCTCGCCGGTGCTGGCCTTCGGCAATCCGGGACGAAAGTGGATCGCGGCCGCCGCCGGCCGGGTCCGCGGCGGTCGCCTGTCGGGCTCGATCCATTACGGCCGTTTCGTGCTGGAAGCTCCGCTCGAACTCGACCTGTCCATCGAACCCGGCTTTTCCGGTGGCCCGGTGCTCGACACCGATGGCGAGGTGGTGGGCATTCTCGCCAGCTTCGCCATGGACCTCGAGGCCGAGGGCGGCCCGGCCAATCTCGGCCTCGCCTTCGCTGTGCCCGGCAAGACCCTGGCCGCCGGCATGCCGGCCGAGGCCGAAGCCGCCTGCGCCGCGAAGTCCGCGCCTTCCTCGCTGCTCTAGGACCTCGCGGTGCTCAATTGGCAGGCTGCCCCTGCGCGGCTCGGGCCGGTCCGCCTTTCCTGCCGGCGCGCGCTGCGTATGGGGCGGCCTCGAAGCGAAGCTGCAGCACCGATCCGCGGCTGCCCAGATAGTCGAGCAGAGCGTGGATGAAGAGGATCACCCCGCCCATTTCGGCGGCTTCCTCCATCACCAGCTCCAGCGACCACAGCCAGCTCTCGCGCAGGCCGCTGCTGATGATCTCGCCGGCCAGGGAGTCGGCACCCACGGCACCACCGACATAGAGCGCACCGGCGATCAGGAACGGGACTGCATGACGGCGGTCCAGCGAGAGGAGAAAACGGGCATAGGCGATGCCCACCAGCAGCACGATGATGGCGCCGCCCAGGGTCCAGGCGGAGATGAAACCGGGAGCGTCCAGCAGTTCGCGGATCGGCCGGTTCATGAGCTCGTGAAGGGCGATGGCCTCGTCCAGGGACAGCCAGAGGAAGCCGGCAGCGAGCACCGCCCAGTGCAATGCCCAGCCCGAGCCTGCCCGCCTCTCGCGCAGGGCGATCAAGGCCAGAAGGCCGGCTGCGGTCAGCAGCATGAGGGCGGAGACGTAGGATCCCAGCGTCGCCTCGCCATCGAGATCGAGGCGCGACTGCAGGCCATAGAGGGAACGGTGGCCGAAGCCGATTTCCGCGATCTCGACGGCGATCCCGAGCAGCAGGACGATGCCGGCGAGCGCGAGCAGAAACGGCAGAGCCCGTTTCGGCCCCACGGTCCAGCCTGTCTCTTCGCTGTTCGCTTTCCGCATTCCGGGGCTCCCGGGATTGTCGTTTCTCCCGTCGCCCATCCCTGCCGGGCCTCCACCCGCATCGCCCTGTCTATCGGTCGGTCGTGGCCATGGCGAGCCGATTGCCGCGCGATGCGTACCCGAGGGTGAGCCGGAAAGCCGGCCGGTCGCCTTGCACTACCGCGAGGGCGCGCATGGCGACGCTGGCATCACATTGCTCCGCGGCGGCCTTTCCGACCGTCGAGCCGCTTGCTATGGGCGCGACCTTGGGTTTCAATACATGTACAGAGGCTCCGCTTCGCTCCTGGAGCGGGGTCTGCCCAAAAGAACCGATACAGGGAGGCGCATCATGATCCGCAGAACCCATCTTCTGGCCGGCGCCTCGGTGCTCGCCATGACGCTGGCGTTCGCCGTGCAGGCTGCCGAGCTCGAGAGCGTCGAATTCATCGGCATGGACGCGCCGAAAAGCGCGGCCGA
>CAYYZI010000501.1:0-2466 GCA_964475675.1 uncultured Geminicoccaceae bacterium | reverse complement strand
CTCGACCTGGTTGTGCGCGTTCTGGCCGGTGGTGGCATCGAGCACCAGCACCACGTCATGGGGTGCCTCCGGGTCGAGCTTCTTCACCACCCGCACGATCTTGGCCAGTTCCTCCATCAGCACCTGCTTGTTGTGCAGGCGGCCGGCGGTATCGATCAGCAGCACATCGCAACCCTCGCGGCGGGCCCGTTCCAGCGCCTCGTAGGCGAGACCGGCGGCATCGGCTCCGGGCTTGCCGGCCACCACCACCGCCCCGGTGCGCTCGCCCCAGATGCGAAGCTGTTCCACCGCCGCCGCGCGGAAGGTGTCGCAGGCGGCGAGCATCACCTTGCGCCCCTCGCGACGCATCTGCTGGGCGAGCTTGCCGATGGTGGTGGTCTTGCCGACACCGTTGACGCCGGCCACCAGAATCACCTGGGGACGGGCCTCGGGCCGCACCGGCAGGGGGCGGGCCACCGGCTCCAGGATCCTGGCGATGGCCGCCGCCAGGGTCTCGCGGACCTCGCGATCGGTGACCTCCTTGCCGAAGCGCTCCCGGGCCAGGATGCGGGTCAGCTCGGCCGCCGTATCGACGCCGAGGTCGGCCATGATCAGCGCTTCCTCGAGCTCCTCGAGGGCCTCCTCGTCGAGACGCCGGCGGCGCAGCACGCCGGTGATGCGCTCCTTGAGACTGCTCGAGGAGCGGGCGAGACCCTGCTTCAGGCGCTGCAGCCAGCCGAGCTTCTCAGCCATGGTCCAGCGGCCTCGCGATCAGGCAATGCTCGGCGGTGCCGGTGATCGCCACCGCAGTCAGCCGGCCGGCCGGCAGGCGGGTGGCCGCATCCAGCCGGGCGGGGGCGAAGTGCTCGGTATGGCCACCGCCGTCGCGCTCCACCAGGAGCGTGCGCCTGCGCCCCACCTCGGCGGCCAGGAACCGCGCCAGCATCCGCTCTCCGGCTTCGCGCAGCCTCGCCGCCCGTTCCTTGCGCACTTCCCGGGGCAGCTGCGGCATGCGCGCGGCCGG
Organism: uncultured Geminicoccaceae bacterium; assembly: GCA_964475675.1. Taxonomy (GTDB): domain Bacteria; phylum Pseudomonadota; class Alphaproteobacteria; order Geminicoccales; family Geminicoccaceae; genus JALSRW01. The sequence continues at coordinate 1,463 of CAYYZI010000501.1, read as the reverse complement.
GGTGCCGGGGCGCGGCGAATAGGGGAACACATGCAGGAAGGTGAATCCTGCCTCCTCGACGAGATCGAGGGTGCGGGTGAACATCGCCGCATCCTCGGTGGGAAATCCGGCGATCAGATCGGCACCGAACACCAGATCGGGGCGCAGGGCGCGAAGCTCGCGCACCAGACGCAGCACATCCGCCCGCAGATGACGCCGCTTCATGCGCTTGAGGATCAGATCGTCGCCCGCCTGCACCGACAGATGGAGATGCGGCATCAGCCGGTCTTCCTCGGCGAGGGCGGCCTCGAGGGCGGGATCGACCTCGGCGGGGTCGATCGAGGAGAGGCGCAGGCGCGGCAGTTCCGGCACCTCGTGCAGGATCCGCCGCACCAGATCCCCGAGCCGCGGACGGCCCTCGAGATCGGCGCCCCAGGAGGTGAGATCGACGCCGGTGAGCACGATCTCCCGGTAGCCGTTCTCCACCAGCAGCCGCACCTGCGCGACCACCTCGGCCACCGCCAGGCTGCGGCTCGGGCCGCGGCCATATGGGATGATGCAGAAGGTGCAGCGGTGATCGCAGCCCTGCTGGATCTGCACGAAGGCCCGCGTGCGCCCGTCGAAACCCTCGACCAGATGCCCGGCGGTCTCCCGCACGGTCATGATGTCGGCCACCTGAAGGCGTGCGCCGTCGCCCCCGGCCAGTGCCCGCCAGGTCTCGGGGCGCAGCTTTTCGCCGTTGCCGAGGACGTGGTCGACCTCCTCCATGGCGGCATAGCGCTCGGGATCGATCTGGGCGGCGCAGCCGGTGACGATGATGCGGGCGCCGGGATGCTCGCGGCGGGCGCGGCGGATCGCCTGGCGGGCCTGCCGCTCGGCCTCGGCGGTGACGGCACAGGTATGGACGATCACCGTGTCCCGGAGACCGGCCTCCTGCGCATGGCGGCGCATCACCTCCGACTCGAAGGTGTTGAGGCGACAGCCGAAGGTGACGATCCGGGGTGTGCGCATTCAGTCCGACAACAGATCCGTGGGCTCGAAGGTACCGCGAAAGCAGTAGGCGGCGGGTCCGGTCATCTCCACCGGGCCCTCGCCCGGCCAGGAGATTTCCAGAACACCGCCATCCAATATGAGGCGGGCGCGGTGCTCCACAAGCCCGCGCCGCACCGCCGCCACCAGGGCGGCACAGGCGCCGCTGCCACAGGCCAGGGTCAGGCCACTGCCGCGCTCGAATACCCGCAGACGGATCTCACCGCCACCGCGAAGTTGGGCGAAGCCGACATTGACCCGCTCGGGAAACAGCGGGTGGCGCTCGATCCGCCGGCCGAGTGCCTCGACATCCAGCGCTTCCAGACCCTCGACGAAGAAGACGGCGTGCGGATTGCCCATGTTCACCGCAACCGGCGGCGGCAGGCCCGGCAGCTCGAGCGGCAGCGCCAGCGTATCACAGGGCTCGGCCAGCGGGATCTCCCGCCAGTCGAACC
>CAYYZI010000500.1:0-2474 GCA_964475675.1 uncultured Geminicoccaceae bacterium | reverse complement strand
GGTGGCGGGGTTGAAGATGGGGCCGAATTCGCTGCCCTTGCCGGGCACCCGCCGGCCGCCGATGAAATGCCCGATCGTCTTTTCCATACGCCTTCTCCCGACGACCGGTCGTGGTTCTGCCGGCCGTGCGTTGTCTCGTTGGTGATCGGCGCCTCGCGAGGACACCTGCCGGCGGTCTCTTAGCGCGCCGCCGACGCCCCCGTCGAGTCCCGCCTCGCCGATCCCGGACCGGCCTCGTCGAGGCTCTTTTCGACCATCTCGCCGAGATCGCGCGAGAGCCCGCCGGCCTCGCGGATCCGCGCCAGTGCGGCGCGCATCGCCGATCGCCAGGGCTCGGCGAAGCGGCGATGGCGGCCGAGCGGGGTGACCAGCCTGGCGGCGAGCTGGGGGTTGACCCGGTCGGCCTCCAGCACCGCCTCGGCCAGCAGCCGGTAGCCGACGCCGTCGGGGCGGTGGAATCCCGTGAAACTGGCCTGGGCGAAGCTGCCCAGGAGCGCCCGCACCCGGTTGGGATGGCGCCAGGAGAAATCCGGATCGCGCAGGAGCTCGGCCACCCGCTCCACCGCCCGTTGGTCCTCGCGCCGGGCCTGCAGGGCGAACCATTTGTCGAGCACCAGCGGCTCGTGGCCGAAGCGGGCGCGGAAATCGGCGAGCAGAGCGTCGGCCAGCTCGCCGTCGCTGTCACAGGCGATCCGCAGGGCGGCCAGCCTTTCCGTCAGATTGTCGGCCTCCTCGTAGAGCTGGCGGATGCGGCTGCGCGCCTCGCGCGGGCTGCCCCGGGCCAGCCAGGAGAGGGCCAGATGGCGCAGGCTGCGGCGGCCGATGGCCTCGATCGCCGGGGCGTAGGGCCGTACTGCCGGCAGCCCGTCGTAGAGGACCCGCCAGGCGATCAGGAAATCCTCGGCGAGGCCCCGGCGCACTTCCCGCCAGGCCCGGTCCAGAGCATCGACCCGCACCGGCTCGCATTGCTGGGCCAGATAGTTGCGCCCGGGCAGGTCGAGCAGGCAGGCGGCGAAGGCATGGTCCTCGGGCATCTCCTCGAGAATGCGGGCGAAGGCCGCGTGCAGCGCCTCCCCGGCCCGCGCCCCCTCCCGGCTCGGCTGCGGCTGCAGCCGTTCCTGCATGGCCATCAGCGCCAGTGTCTGGCCGGCATCCCAGCGGCAGAAGGGATCCTCGTCATGGGCGAAGAGAAAGGCGAGTTCGATCGGATCGCGCCCGCGCTCGAGCCGCACCGGCGCCGAGAAGCCGCGCAGGACGGAGGGGATCGGCGCCTCCGCGAGACCGGTGAAGGTGAAGCTCCGCTCCGCCGCATCGACCTCCAGCAGGCGCTCGCTGCCGGCCGGCGCATTCTCGCCCTCGAGCTGCAGGGCAAGCGGCGTTCCCTTCTGTGACAGGAGCGCCAGCCGCACCGGTACCAGCAGCGGCCCGGCGGCATCGCCATCGCCGGGCGGCCGCTGGCGGAAAGTGAGCCGCAGCCGGCCGTTCTCGCCGTCCCATTCGCTGTCGCAGGCGAGACGCGGGGTGCCGACGACATCGTACCAGCGGGCGAAGGCGGAAAGATCGCGCCCCGAGACGGCCTCCATCGAGGCGAGGAAATCCTCCACCGTGGCCGCCTTGCCGTCCATCTTCTGCAGATAGTGGCGGACCCCGCGCAGAAAGAGGGTCTCGCCCAGCAGCGTGTGCAGCATGCGCACGATCTCCGCCCCCTTGTCGTAGACCGTGGCGGTGTAGAAGTTGTTGATCTCCACATACCGGCGCGGCCGCGGCGGATGGCGCAGCGGGCTCGCATCCTCGGCGAACTGCACCTCCCGCAGGCGGGCGACATCACCGATGCGGGTGACGCCGGGAGAATGCAGATCGCGCATGAACTGCTGGTCGCGGAAGACGGTGAGCCCCTCCTTGAGGGTGAGCTGGAACCAGTCGCGCAGGGTCACCCGGTTGCCGGTCCAGTTGTGGAAATATTCATGGGCGATGATGCGGGCGATGCGCAGATGGTCCTGGTCGGTGGCGGTGTCGGGATCGGCGAGGATGGCGCTGGCGTTGAAGATGTTGAGGCCCTTGTTCTCCATGGCGCCGAAGTTGAAATCCTCGACGGCGACGATCTGGTAGAGATCGAGATCGTATTCGAGACCGTAGACCTCCTCCTCCCAGCGCATCGCCAGCTTCAGGGCCTCGAGGGCGTGGCGGCAGCGCTCGACCTCGAGCGGCTTGGCGTAGAGGCGCAGGACGATCCGCCGCCCCGAACGGGTGGTATGCACATCCTCGATGCAGCCCAGGCGGCCGGCCACCAGCGCGAACAGATAGGAGGGCTTGGGATGCGGGTCCTCCCACAGCGCGTAATGGCGCCCTCCCGCGAGTGCCCCCTTCTCCACCGGATTGCCGTTGGAAAGCAGCACCGGATAGCGCTCGCGCTCGGCCTCCAGCCGCACCCGGTAGCGGGCCAGCACATCGGGCCGGTCCTGGAACCAGGTCAG
>CAYYZI010000499.1:0-2475 GCA_964475675.1 uncultured Geminicoccaceae bacterium | reverse complement strand
GGGGGGCGGTCGGGGGCCGCCCGCGGCCGCCGCCCGGCTCCTCCCGTGGTTTGGCGACCTCGGCGCCGAATGCCTGTTAGCCTGGAGCGGCGGGCTGGTGTGGCTGGCCACGGAGAAGGTTTCGGAGGAGCAGGCGCGAAGCATTCGCGCGGCCTTCGCCCCGTTCGGCGGCCATGCCACCGTGATCCGGGCGCCGCAGGAGATGCGGGCCGCGCTCGATGTGTTCCAGCCACAGCCGGCACCGCTGGCTGCCCTGACCCGGCGGGTCAAGGAAAGTTTCGATCCCGAGCGGATCCTCAATCGCGGTCGCATGTACCGGGATTGCTGAGGGAGGAAGCCCGTGCAGACCAATTTCCCGGCCGAGCTTCTGCGGGATCCGGAGATGCGCGAAAGCGAGCGGATCCTGCGCGCCTGCGTCCATTGCGGCTTCTGCACCGCCACCTGCCCGACCTATCTGCTGCTCGGCGACGAGCTCGACAGCCCCCGCGGCCGCATCTACCTGATCAAGAACATGCTGGAGAGCGGCGCTCCCGCCAGCACCCGGGTGGTGCGCCACATCGACCGCTGTCTGTCCTGCCTCTCCTGCATGACGACATGCCCCTCGGGCGTGCATTACATGCATCTCGTGGATCACGCCCGAACCCATATCGAACGAACCTACCGGCGGCCGGCGGCGGATCGCTGGCTGCGCACACTGCTGGCGACGGTGCTGCCGCGCCCCTACCTGTTCCGTCTGGCGCTCTTGGGCGCCGGCCTCGCCCGACCGCTGGCTCCGTTCCTCGGCGGCCGCCTCGGCGCCATGCTCGGTCTGGCACCGAGAACATTGCCGCCGCCCTCGCCGGTGGACCGGCCCCAGGTCTTCCCGGCCGAGGGGCGAAGGCGCGCCCGCGCCGCCTTGCTGTCGGGCTGCGCGCAGCAGGTGATCGCCCCCGAGATCAACGAGGCCACCATCCGCCTGCTGACCCGCATGGGGGTCGAGGTGGTGGTTGCCCGGGGTGCCGTCTGCTGCGGTGCGCTGACCCATCACATGGGCAAGGAAAAGGCGGCCCACGCCACCGCCGGGGCGACCATCGAGGCCTGGTGGCAGGAGCATCGGCGCGAGCCCCTCGATTTCGTGGTGGTCAACGCCTCCGGCTGCGGCACCACGGTCAAGGATTACGGCTTCATGTTCCGCAACCACCCGGAGCTCGCCGACAAGGCGGCGACCATCGCCTCCCTCGCCCGCGACGTCTCCGAGGTGATCGGGGAGCTGGGCCTGCCGGCACCGGTGCGCAGGACCGGGCTGGTGGTCGCCTACCATTCGGCCTGCTCGATGCAGCACGGCCAGAAGATCACGACATTGCCCAAGCGCCTTCTGAGCGAGGCCGGCTTTGTCGTCCGTGATGTGCCCGAGGGCCATCTCTGCTGCGGCTCGGCCGGCACCTACAATCTCCTGCAGCCGGAGATCGCCTCCCGCCTCAAGGCCCGCAAACTCGCCAACATCGAACGCGTGGCGCCCGATCTGATCGCCAGCGGCAATATCGGCTGCAACACCCAGATCGGCAGCGGCACGAGCATCCCCGTCTGTCACACGGTCGAGCTCCTCGACTGGGCGACCGGGGGACCGCCGCCCGCCGCCATCGGCGCCGATCTGGCGGAACCTCGCCTGCCCGAACCCGCCCCGGCCCCCGAGCCGACGGTTTCGGGCTGACGGCTCCCGTCCTATAACAGGCTTGCAGCCATGCTTTTGAGCGTACTCGAGGCGAAACAGGTGTCCGCCAGCAAGGTCATCGATATCGGCATCGCCGACAAGAGCCCGCTGGTCCTCGGCGGCCTGCGGACCCTGTTCGCCACCGAGCCGGGCTTCCATGTGCTGGTCGCCGCCAGCGACGGCGAGCGCTTCCTCGAAGCGGTAGCCCGCTTTCCCTTCGAGGTCGGGGTGATCGGCTGGGAGATGCCCTTCGCCGGCGGTCGCGAGGTGCTGGAAGCACTGGCCGGGCGGGAGGGATCGCCTCGCATCGTGGTCTACAGCGGCACCCGCGATCCGGCGGCGCCGGCCGAAGCGATGCGCCTCGGAGCGGTCGGCTTCGTGCGCAAGAGCGAGGATCCGGCGCGGCTGATCGAGGCGGTGCGGGCCGCCGCCGAGGGCCGTATGGTGTTTCCGTTGCTCAATGTGCGGGAGATGATGAGCGATCCGCTGGCCAGCCTCACCCCGCGCGAACGGGAGTTGCTGCGGGCGCTGGGCAGCGGCAAGACCAATGCCGAACTGGCCCGCCAGCTCGGGGTCTCGATCAACACCGTCAAGTTCCATCTGCGCAATCTGTTCGACAAGCTCGGCGCCCGCAACCGCGCCCAGGCGGTCGAGATCTACATCCGTCGCAGCGCCTGACCCACCCGTTCGGGTAGGGTTCGCCCTACCCCGAAGATATCCCCCGCCCACCCGGGCAGGTATTCGCGCAGGACGGCGCCGCCTCTAGCCTCGGGGTGGCTGGAAAC
>CAYYZI010000498.1:0-2492 GCA_964475675.1 uncultured Geminicoccaceae bacterium | reverse complement strand
CCTCGCCCGTTGACATGTAGTTGAAGCGGATCTCTGGGGGCGTGCGGGGATCGTCGGAGCGCACCCGGACATGGCCGCGCGAGGGCGAGCGCATGGGCCCGACATGGGCCTGGAAGCCGTGGGTCCGGGCCGGCGCCCTGCCGTCATAGCGGATCGCCACCGGCAGGAAATGATACTGGATGTCGGGATATTCGACGCCGGCGCGCGAACGGATGAAGGCGCAGGATTCGAAATGGTTGGTGGCTCCCGGCCCGCCTTTCGTGAGCAGCCATTCGAGACCGATCCGCGCCTTGGCCATCGGGTTCAGATAGCTGTAGAGGCTGACCGGCCGGATGCACTCCATCTGCACGTAGAGCTCCAGATGATCCTGCAGATTGGCCCCCACCCCGGGCAGCGGATGGCGGGGACGGATGCCGGCGGCCTCGAGCAGGGCGGGATCACCGATGCCGGAGCGCTGGAGGATGACCGGTGAATTGATGGCCCCGGCAGCGAGAATGATCTCGCGGGAGGCGCGCAGCCGGTAGCGGCGGCCGCGGCGGGCGGCCAGCACGGCCACCGCCCGGCCGTTCTCGATCTCCAGGCGAACGACCAGGGTGCGGCTCCACAGGGTGAGGTTCGGCCGTGCCAGGGCGGGGCGCAGATAGGCGTTGGCGGCCGACCAGCGGCGCCCCTGCCAGACCGTCATTTCCATCGGCCCGAAGCCTTCCTGCCGGTGCCCGTTGTAGTCCTCGGTCCGCGGATAGCCGGCCTCGACCCCGGCTTCGATGAAGGCCCGCGACAGCGGATTGTCGAGCCGCCCGCGGGTGACGTGCAGGGGACCTTCCGTACCGCGCCAGCCGGGCTCGCCGCCATGCGCCGCCTCCATCCGCATGAAGTAGGGGAGCACATGGGCGAAGTCCCAGCCGCGCGCGCCCATTTCCTGCCAGCGGTCGAAATCCCGGCCGTGGCCGCGCACATAGACCATGCCGTTGATCGAGGAGGAGCCGCCGATCACCTTGCCGCGCGGACATTGCAGGCGCCGGCCGCCGAGCGCCGGTTCGGGCTCGCTGCGATAGCCCCAGTCGTAATAGCGCATGTTCATCGGGTAGGAGAGGGCGGCGGGCATCTGGATGAAGGGACCGACATCGCTGCCCCCGCATTCCAGCAGCAGCACCCGCAGGGACGGATCCTCGCTCAGTCGGTAAGCGAGGGCGCAGCCGGCGCTGCCGGCACCGACGATGATATAGTCCGCCTCCGGGCTGTCCTGACTGCTCATGGGATCCACTTCGACAATGAAAAGCGGCGACGGTCTCCTCCGCCGCCGCCGCGGACTCTGGCGCGGTTGCCATGGCGGTCATGCCCTGCAGGCGACATCCAGTTGGCCGCCAGCGTCGTCAGGGCAGCGCCCGCAGGTGATCGGTGCGGTCGATCAGATGGAGAAACGAGCCGGCCACCGATCCTTCGCGAACGCCGGCCGCCCCGAGGGACCTGCCACGGACATCCCGGACCTCCGAAAAGAGCGGCTTTCCGCCCCGCTCCAGCTCTTCCGCGAAATGGAACTCGTGGCCACGGAAGCCGCAGCGGATGTGGCCGAGGGGCGAGCTCTCGGCGAGGATCATTTCCCGATATCCGAGATGCAGCCGCGGCCTCGCGAAGCTGGTGCGCACCGGCAGGAGGCCGGCCATGGCATGGCCCGCGCCTGCGCGATCGATCAGCTCCCGGCCGAGCACCATGTAGCCCCCGCATTCGCCGAAGAGGAAGGCACCGCGGGCCGCCGCCTGCCGCAGCCCCTCCAGAAAGCCGCTGCCGGCGGCGAGGCGTCCCGCATGCAGCTCGGGATAGCCGCCCGGCAGATAGACCGCATCGGCGCTTTCGTCGGGGGCCTCGTCGGCCAGCGGAGAAAAGAACAGAATCTCGGCGCCCTGTCGCCGCCAGCCCTCGAGAACGCTGGTGTAGGCGAAGGCGAAGGCCTCGTCGCGGGCCACCGCGATGCGCTGACCGAGCGCCGGCAGCGGGCGCACGGTGCTGGCCAGCACCGATACCGAAGGAGCACGGGCGAGACGCAGGATGCGGGCCAGATCGAGATGGCGCTCGACGACGTCCGCCGCCCGCTCGATGGCATCGGCGAGGTGGCTATGTTCGCTGGCCTGCACCAGCCCCAGATGCCGTTCGGGCAGATGCAGGTCGGCGTGGCGCGGAATGCAGCCCAGAAGCGGCAGCGAAAAGCGCGCATCGCAGGCCTCGCGCAGGATCTCGGCATGTGCCGGACTGCCGACCCGGTTCAGCACCAGACCGACGATCTCGACATCCTCGCGAAAGCGCAGGAAGCCCTCGACGATGGCCGCCACCGACTGGCCCAGCTTCTGCACCTCGACCACCAGCAGCACCGGCAGGCCGAACAGGGCGGCGAGATCGGCAGTGGAGCCGCTGCCGTCGGGTGCCCCGTCGAACAGGCCCATCACCCCTTCGCCGATGACCAGATCGGACTGGCGTCCGGTCTCCTCGAGAAGGCC
>CAYYZI010000497.1:0-2493 GCA_964475675.1 uncultured Geminicoccaceae bacterium | reverse complement strand
GGATTCAATGACGGCACGATCACCGGTTCGTCGTTTCGGCTCCACTTTCGCAGGATCGGGGCTTGCTTGGTACCAATACATTAGCACTCCTTCATATCCGGACTTCTTTTGAATCTGCGATTCCCGGAGCTGTTTTCTGGCATCCGCGATCCTGAGCTCCGCACGAGCGAGTTCCTCGCTTTCAAACGCCATGTCGAGCCGCGTTTCCTCGCCATCGGAGCGTCGAAGATACCGCATCTCGAACCGGCCATGAGGTCGCGATGCTATGGGCCTGATCATCGCTTCGACAGCGGCCAGCTCTCGGTCATTCGTCGTTTCTGGTGCAGATGCGTCCGGCCTCGAGGAGAAAAAGGAAAGAAGGTCCGAAACGTGGCGCACGAAATCTCCGATGACGTTGACGTGCTCGACCATTGGCAACACCGAGCCGAGAAAATAGAGACCTGGTACGATCTCGGCTACAATGGATCCTGATTCGATCCTGGTTACGAGGAGGCGAACATCAGCCGCCTCGGAGCGCGGTATCCCGTGCCTTTCCAGCGTCTCGCGAAACTCTATCGCGAGACCCTCGAAGGCATGTACGAGCTCGTAGAGCTCGAACGGCCCGTCAGCCTGCAGCGTGACCAGAACCCTCTCGCGCGATTCCAATTACATCCCTCCCCCTATCGTGGGGAGAGATTGCGGTTCTTTCCTCGCTCCTTCGGGGGAAGCGCGAGTAAGGGGATGATCGCCGGCGCGAACAGCAGCACGACCAGAAACCAACATCCGGAGCACCTATTTTTTCCGGCTGCGATGATTCCGGCGGTGATCGCGAGCGTTATCCATATCGCAATGATAACAATCCACGTCATGATCCGCTTTCCGGGCCGTCATGGTTTGCAGGCGTAGAGCGTGTCCTTCCAGCCGCAGTAGGCATCGACACAGAACTCGCTTATCGGAACCGCCTGCCTGTTATAAAGAGCACAGGCCTCCCGGGCCTTGGCGAGCTTGTCCTCCGGCTTCGTGTACGCGTTCCCACGAACCTTCACCCGGTCCTCGCCAATGTCCGAGATCACGGCCGGAGCCGCGCATGCGGAAAGAAACACTACTGCGGCCATGCCGAACCAGACCCGTTTCTTCATCGTTCACCTCCCTGTCGAGAATATGTTGTCATGATCGCCTGACTCGCGAGCGAGTGCAAGTCTCGCGCAGGCGCACTTCCCTCACCACCGGCGCATGGCCCAGCGGACGAGACCGATCAGGCGCAGGCGCTGGTCGGCTTCCTCCTTCGGCACGAGCTCGGGAGGATAGTGCTCGGCGTTGTCCGAGACGACCTCGATGCCCCGAAGCCGCACCCGGACGCGCTTGACGAGCAGCACATCGTCGAGGCTCAGGAGCCAGACACCGTCGCTCATCCGGGTGAGGCTCAGATCGACCAGGACGAGCTCGCCATCGTCGATGGTCGGCTTCATGGAGTCGCCACGCACTTCCACCAGGCATACCCGGCTGGGGATCATGCCGTTGTGGCGCAACCATTCCTCCCGGAACGCGAGATAGTCGACGATCTGCTCGGAATGCACGAGCACGCCGCCTCCGGCCGAAGCCTCGACCTCGTAGCGCGGCAGCCCGATCCATCCCGCTGGCGCTGTCGACACATCCTTGTAAGGGGCCGTCGCCGGCCCCGTGCCTTCCGCTCCCTTCACCATGGGCGGGCCATGTGCAACGGAGGCTTCATCTGGCCGCATCGGCCCCTCGCCGGTGGCCAGCCACTCGAGACGCACCCCCGCCGCCCGGGCGATGGCGACCAAGGTCTCGACCTTTGGCTGGTGTTCTCCCGAGATCAGCCGATAGAGCTGTGGCTCCGATATCTCTATCTGTTCCGCAAGACGCCGTTTTCCGCCTATCGCTCGCGCCGCAGCATCAATCCGTTGGCCAATTCCCGCGGTTAACCTGGCACCCGACGCTTCTTTTGCCATCCCCTCACGCCTGCTGGGCTCATATCCGTCGGCAGTGCGCTACCTCGCGTTTCCGCTTGACTGTCTATCGGAACCGCAATACAAGATACTCCGCACACTGACCGTGGCTTTTACCACAGGAGCGGGCATGCGTTACAGCATCCCGAGCACCGAGCCGGTGAGCCGTCTCCTGCGCAGGGCGGGAGGCTGGCGTGGCATCTCGGATTGGGCGCGTGACCGGGGGTTCCGTCCGGACACCGCGCTGCTCGTCATCCGTCGCTGGTACGGGCGGACCGACAGGCGGCCACACGGCGGCATCTCGCGTCAGATCATGGCGCAGCTCGAGGCGGATCTGGCGGCGCTGCCCGCCGGCGAGCGCGCGGCGGCGCAGGGGGTGGCGTGATGGACGGGACAACGACACGCATCGAGATCCGCTGCCCCGGATGCGGCGCGAAAGTGCGGATCGAGATCGGTCAGCCGGACCCGGGCCCGGAGATCGATTGGGACAAGGCGTTTCGCCGGGCCTTCGATCGGCTGCCGCTCGAAGACCTCATGCGGCCTT
>CAYYZI010000496.1:0-2501 GCA_964475675.1 uncultured Geminicoccaceae bacterium | reverse complement strand
GCCCCAACGGCGCCGGCAAGTCGTCGATGCTCAACGTCATCAACGGCTTCTACCAGCCCCAGGAAGGCACCATCATCTGGCGCGGCCAGCGGCTGCGCCGCATGCGGCCGCATTTCGCCGCCCGCAACGGGATCGCCCGGACCTTCCAGAACATCGCCCTGTTCAAGGGCATGAGCACGCTCGACAACATCATGACCGGGCGCATGCTGAAAATGCGCGCGACCATGCTGGAGCAGGCGCTCTACTGGGGGCGCGCCCGCCGCGAGGAGCTCGAGCATCGCGCCTTCGTCGAGCACATCATCGACTTTCTCGAGATCCAGCACATCCGCTATGTGCCGGTCGGCAAGCTGCCCTACGGCCTGCAGAAGCGGGTGGAGCTGGCCCGCGCGCTGGCGATGGAGCCGACCCTGCTGCTGCTCGACGAGCCGATGGCCGGGATGAACCTCGAGGAGAAGGAAGACATGTGCCGCTACATCCTCGATGTGAACGAGGAGTTCGGCACCACGGTGGCGCTGATCGAGCACGACATGGGGGTGGTGATGGACATCTCCGACCGGGTGGTGGTGCTCGATTACGGGCGGCTGCTGGCGGACGGGACTCCGGAGGTGGTGCGGCAGGATCCCGAGGTCATCAAGGCCTATCTCGGCGTGCCCCACGACTGAGCTGCGAGCACGGGAGGGAACGGACGGATCATGGAGACCCTGTCGGCGGTGCTGGTCGAGCCTTTCCTGTCGATCGCCGAGTCCCCGATGTTCTTCTTCGAAGTGCTGATCGGCGGGCTGCTGTCGGGGGTCATGTACGCGCTCGTGGCCCTCGGTTTCGTGCTGATCTTCAAGGCCTCGGGGGTGTTCAACTTCGCCCAGGGGGCGATGGTCCTGTTCGCCGCCCTGTTCTTCGTCGGCTTCATCGATCTGGGCTGGCCCATCTGGCTGGCCCTGATCGTCACCGTGCTGGTGATGATCCTGCTGGCCCTGGCCATCGAACGGGTGGTGCTCCGGCCGCTGGTCAACCAGGATCCGATCATCCTGTTCATGGCCACCATCGGCATCACCTTCTTTCTCGACGGGTTCGGCCAGACCCTCTGGGGCAGCGACGTGCGCCGCCTCGATATCGGCATTCCCGAGGATCCGCTGATCATCGGCGGGCTCTACCTCAACCAGTTCGACATCTATGCCGCGGTCATCTGCGGCCTGCTGGTACTCGGCCTCGCCCTCTTCTTCCAGTTCACCCCCACCGGCCGGGCGCTGCGGGCGGTGGCCGATGATCACCAGGCGGCGATGAGCATCGGCGTGCCGCTCAACGTGATCTGGGCGATCGTCTGGACCGTGGCCGGCCTGGTCGGTCTGGTCGCCGGCGTGCTGTGGGGGGCCAAGCTCGGGGTCCAGTTCAACCTCGCCCTGATCGCACTGAAGGCGTTGCCGGTGCTGATCCTGGGCGGCTTCACCTCGGTGCCGGGAGCGATCGTGGGCGGGCTGATCATCGGCGCCGGCGAAAAGGTCGCGGAAGTGTTCTGGGGGGAGGTGCTGGGCGGCGCCATCGAGGACTGGTTCGCCTACATGCTGGCCATGGTCTTCCTGCTGTTCCGGCCGCAGGGCCTGTTCGGCGAAAAAATCATCGAGCGGGTGTGAACGATGATCTATCGCGAGACCGGACAGTTCAAGACCAGCTACGCCGCCGACCAGGCGATCTTTCCCATCGTCCAGGACCGGCTCGGCATGCTGGTCATTCTGGCCGTGGCCTTCGTCGCCATCCCTCTGATGGCCAGCGACTACTGGCTGACCACCATCCTGCTGCCGCTCACGATCTACGGCCTCGCCGCGCTGGGTCTCAACATCCTCACCGGCTATGCCGGCCAGCTCTCGCTCGGCACCGGCGGCTTCATGGCCTGCGGAGCGTTCTCCGCCTACAAGCTGGCCACCGCCTTTCCCGACATGCACGTGCTGGTGGTGTTCGCCCTGTCCGGGCTGATCACCGCCGGAGTGGGGATCCTGTTCGGTCTGCCGAGTCTCCGGATCAAGGGCTTCTACCTGGCGGTCGCCACCCTCGCCGCCCAGTTCTTCCTGCTGTGGCTGTTCAACAAGGTGCCCTGGTTCACCAACTACAGCGCCTCGGGGGTGATCAGCGCACCGCCGCTGGCGATCTGGGGGGAGACCTACGTCACCGGCTTCGAGGCCACCCCCCGCGCCAAATACATGTTCGCGCTGACCCTCGTGACGTTCATGGCGCTGGCCGCCAAGAACATGACCCGCCTCAACATCGGCCGGGCCTGGATGGCGATCCGCGACATGGACATCGCCGCCGAGATCATCGGCATCCGGCCGCTCACCACCAAGCTCTCGGCCTTCGCCGTGAGCTCCTTCTACTGCGGCGTGGCCGGCGCGCTCTGGGCCTTCGCCTACACCGGCGCGGTCGAGGCCCTGGCCTTCGACATCAATGTCAGCTTCCGCATCCTGTTCATGATCATCATCGGCGGGCTGGGCTCGATCCTGGGGTCGTTCCTG
>CAYYZI010000495.1:0-2515 GCA_964475675.1 uncultured Geminicoccaceae bacterium | reverse complement strand
GGATCGCCTTCTACGAGGCCCGCTACGCCCTGGAAGTCGCCCGGTACCGGCTGCTGAGCCGCACCGGCAAGCTGCTGGCCGCGCTGCGGTGATGGTTCCGGCGTCCGCCGCCTGCCGAGATCGTCTGCGGGGCCGGAGCGGGCGCTCTCGCGCGGCGGCCGACGCGCCTCTCCAGCGGCGGTTCTCGCCGGGAAGTCTGCAAGGTTGCGGCCGTCCCTCTACAATGACTCTCATGAGCGCCGAACCGACAGGCCCGGGCTCGCCTTCCAACCCGCGGCGCCGGGAGATCGATGTCTGGCTCGGGCTCTCGGCGGCGTCGCTGCTGGCGTGGCTCCTTACCAGCAAGGCGGTTCGCACCATCGTCTTCAACGCCAAGCGGATGGCCCAACGCTATCTCGGAAGCTGACTCTTGTCGGGCATGTACGGCGCGCTCGCATTCTTCGTCGCCGGTTGGACCGGGTGGCGGCTGGCTTCCCGGCTGCTCAGCACCGAGGAGTGGCTCATCCGCGTTACTGCAGCTTTGGTTGCGGCCGTCGGCGCACTGCTGCTACCCATCCACGTTCTCGGGCTCCTTGAATTCTTTGGCGTCTCCGTGCGCCTCGTCGGCCCGGCCTCTCTCCTTCTCGCCCTCGCCGTCGCCGCAGCAGCCCTGGGGCTCACCCACAAAGATCCGGTGCCAGCCCAACGGACCGGCTCTGCTCGCCTGGAAACCACCACAGCACCTGGACTGGTTCCCGCGGCCTTCTTCCTCGGCGGAGCGTACGCGGTTGCTTTGGCGGACCTCGTTAGCTCCTATCCGCGCGGCGCAGATGCGCTGCACTACCATTTCCTCATCCCGCTGCGGTGGTACCAGGAGGGTTCGCTCAGAATCGGACGTCGTGAGCCGCTGCTCACCAGCCTTTCCGGAAATGCCGAGATTCCGATGCTGTACGCCATCGACGTAGGCTGGGAGTGGCTGCTCGCGGGCTCCCAGTGGGTAGGGATCGCGCTCTGCTTTCTTTCGGTCGTTTGGCTCACACGGCACTTTTGGCGCTCCTTGCCCGCTGCCCGCTTGGCAGGCCTCATGGTTTTGAGCACCCCCATGGTTTACTACCAGATCTTCACTGGGTACATCGACGTTTGGGTCTCCGCCTTTGTGGTGACGGGAATCACCCTCTACCTGCGGTTCCGGGAACGACTCGAAAGCACAGTCCCGAAGAGACCGAATTGGGGCCTCCTGACCGCAGCGTTCTTGGCCTGGGGTATTGCAGCGGGAACAAAACCGACGGCATGGTTCTACGGCAGCGTCGCATGCGGCTTCGCACTGACCGACTTGCGCCGCACCGGCGTCCTTCGGTCCCGGCGGACGGCGGTCGTGATGGCAACCTTCGGTGCAATGGTCCTCCCCTCCAGCTATTGGTTCCTCCGAGGACTGATTTACACGGGAAACCCGTTCTACCCGATGGAAGTGTGGATCGGAGACTGGACGTTATTCGAGGGATACCGGCCTTCTAGTTTCAATCCCCCGGAATACGGCCTCAACTTCGTTCGCTGGCCATGGGAGTGGCTAATATATCCCTGGACAGAATGGAAACGCGCCGGCGGGTACCTGGATCTCGCCTACTCGCCCGGCAGCGGCCTCGGGGCCGCTTTCGCCGCCTTCGTCCCGTTGGGGCTGATCTACGCCGGGATCTGCGCCTGGCGTGGCGCCGGCAGCCGTCCGTCGATGATCCGCTTCTGGTCCCTGGCGCTGCTAGCGGGCGTCCTCGCCTGGTTTACGATCTTCCATCAGACACCCCGTTTCGGGCTCCCGATCCTTCTCCTCATGCTGCCGCTCGCCGGCGGTCTCCTGAAACGGATGGTGGAGGAGCGGCCCCGCGCGTTCGGCGCCCTTTATGCTACGTCGGTAGCGTTGACGAGTGTCGCGCTGGTCTTCGAGCCCGCTTACCGGATCGCTCAGCGGGCCGTCAACGACGAATGGGCAAGAAGCGCCGTCTATGAATACCCCGAGATCTTGGATCGGTTGCCGCCGGGGAGCGTCGTCGTCAACCACAGCCAGGAGTACACGAACCATTACGCGCTCGCCGGCCGCGGCTTGAAGAACCGGGTGATCGCGTTTTTTGAGCTGCCTTCGCCTCTGACGGTCGAGTTCCTTCGCAACAGGCAGGCCGATTACGTCGTCGACGTCTTCGAGATTCCCAAGGCCTCCGCCGCGGCCTTTCGTCCCAACCCGCCGGTGTGCGGGTTGACGATCTTCGCCGAAGCCGACTTCTTCTCGGGCAATCCAGCAACCGTTCGCCGCTGGGTCGTCTGGAGCGTCCCCGAACCGGACGGCTGGCCCGATTGCCGGAGCGGCTCGGGAAAGTAAGGAGAGATCCCCCCTTGCCCCGGGCGGGACCGCCGGGCACGAAAAGGCGCCGAGCCCCGGTTCACTCCGGATAGAAGTTCCGCGGCCAGCGGTGCTTCTTCAGGATCGCCAGCGTCTCGGCGTCCAGCGGCCCGAGGTCGCTCACCGAACAGCTCGACTCCACCGTCT